>JBEVCE010000071.1:0-3108 GCA_040514295.1 Pyrodictiaceae archaeon
TATAGTACAGTTCTTCTGGATCGTAGAGTCCTCTAGATGGACTATTGCTACTAGCGAGGGCTGGATACAGGCGACAGGCAGGATTCCGGGTAGAGGGCTATGGGTCGGGCTGTGGCTCGCTACTATGACTATATCGCTTATATGGCCTGGCTGGGCTGTAGCTTCAGCTGTAGCGTTATGGGCTTTCACGGGAGGAGCTGCCAGCCCTCTAGGCCTGGTAGCTTGGGGTGTTGTAGCCTACCTGATTGCTGTAGTAGCACTAGTACTGCCAAGGACTGTTTATAGAGGATTATTTATTGCTAGTGCTGCAAGCCTTGTAATATTCAATGTTGGGCTGGCATTATCAACGATAGCCGTAGCTATACGTAACCCTGGTAGCCTAGTAGAAGCCTTTAAGGGGCTAGTAAGCTTTGGGACAATACCCGCCGGAGTCGATATGAAGCTCTTGGCATCAGCTATTGCATGGGCGGGTTTAGGCGCTATGGGGAACGCCTTCTACTCGCTCCTTGTAAGAGACCGCGGCTGGGGCCTGGCAGAATATATTGGCAGAATACCTGGGATATTTGGTAAGCCTACAACAATCTCAGAGAGAGGATTTAGGCCCAATCCTAATGAAGCCGATTACTCCAGGCTGCGTAAATGGGCGAGAATACTAGAGCTAGATGGGCTACTAGTATTCTTTATACCAAGCCTGCTATCACTATTCATGTTTACATACCTAGCTGGAGCCATACTACATCCCCTTTACGTGCGGGGGGTTATAACAGATGAGCAGCTCAATGGCATAGGAGCAGTGCTAGTACAGTCAAAGTTCTTTGAAGTACTGGTAGGAAGGTGGGGGTTCTACGTTTACGCAGTCGTAGCCATACTAGCATTATGGTCGACACAGATAGGCCTATTAGATGCTATGGCTAGGACGTGGGCTGACACACTATCAATCTACTTCCAAAAAATAAGAAGAATGGGGATAAAGAAGGCGTACCTAGGCTTCCTAGCAATATTTACTATAGTAGGGCTTACCGTCATACTAAGCGGAGCATTCAAGTCGAGGCCCATAGAGCTATTAAAGCTTGGAGCCATACTAGGCATAAGCCAACAGATACTAAGCATCCCAGTAACCATAGTGATAAACCACCGCTTAATGCCAGTCGAGATAAGGAAGTCCGTAGGAGTAAGACCAGTATTCAGTGCTATTCTCGCAGCAGGAGTACCATTATACCTACTAGCACTGCTAGCTGCGCTCTAAGAGAAAACGACGAATTATCCCCTCCCTTCCTTCCAACATTCTTTCTAACCCCTTTAAGCCGATGAAGCCCCTCTGAATCTCTAGCATCTCATACGTAGGATATCTTATCCTTCCTCGCTATAACTAAGATTAGTGCGATAGCCCTTGCATGTGCCCTAACGGGAAAGTACAGTTAGGGTTCAGGGTAAAGGCTGTCATATTCTGGAGGTATTGGGGCCAAGTCCGTAAAAAGGCTTAGAAGCGAAGCCCTATTAAAGCTTAGGGAGGACACCATAGAATCGGGTAAGCGGTTTATGACCAAACCGTCGATGGGAGAGATGAGCAATCCTGATGAAATGGTAAGGGTAATCGCGTTTCATATGAGTGATCTAGCATCATGTACTCATGGTGCCTTAATACCATTTAACAGGGTTTTTCTCCCGGCCTAGTACCACATTAAGTATGCTTGGGGGTGCTTCGTCTACGAGGTTTAAGGTGAAGGTTAGGGTACAGGACGTGGAGGATATATGGAGTTATCGTAGGGCAATATACGTTGAGGCTAGGGGGAGGAGATACGTTGCAGCATATGATGGTCTTGGTAATTGCCTCGGAGGTTCATGCGAGAATATTGCAAGAATTCTCTCTATGCTCGTAAACTGTAAGCTCATAGCCTCTAGAGTGTTAAGCGATTGGGCTGACCAATTCTTCTCGGAGAAGATCACAGAGTACTTCTACCTCTGCGAGAAGTGAAATTAGCTACCCCCTTTGATAAATGATGCAAGGATCTTAGCTGCTCTTAGCGAGCCACGGCATTCCTCTTTGGCTGGCCTCCTAATATTATGACCGTCTGATAGGAGTCTTGACGCTGCCCTAACTATGCATTCTTGATCATCCTCTTTACATATCAGATACCCTCTACTAGCCATACTTCTAGCTATAACGTTATGCTCGAAGTGGCCACTTATAGGTACCAGTATGGCTGGCTTACCCATACATAAAAGGTCTGCTGTAGTCGTTCTACCAGGCCTTGCTATAACTAGATCGGCCGCAACGTAGTATTTTACTAGGTTTTTAACTGTTCCAGTTACCGTGATCCATTCGGCGTCTATAGGGGGTTTCCACTTAGTCCTAGGCCCTAAAGCCACGAGTAGCTTGAGGCGAGCCAGCCTCCTTCTTAGCCTAAGAATAGCCCCAACGATATTACCCAGGAGAATGTTATTCCTCGTAGCAGTACCCCCTACTGTGACTAATACTAGCTTATCTTCATCATCTAAGCCCAGGCTCTTACGCGTACTATGTCTTAACGGGACATCTTCCGGCAAATAGCTTGTTGCAAGCCCTGCTATGGCTAGATTTCTTGCCGCCCATCTCCTAATATTCTCTCCATAGATTAAGAACCAGCGCGAGCTAGGCAGATCCTCTAGGCTATTTAGGAGGATTGTTTCCTTGAAGCTAATATATTGTTTCTTGAAGTAAGTATTCAATACTAGGCTCACAAGAGAGTCCAAAGGATTCAACGTGTACGGCTTAAATAGGATGTCGGTAGCAAAGACTATCTCCTCTTTGAGCGATGGTGGCGCTTCAAGCATTATCTCCCAGAATTCATCGGCAAAAACCAGGTCATAGTCATCGAGGTTTATCCTGGCTACTAGCATCCTATAGTTCTTTCTAAGTATGTCCAGATACTTACCTAGGCGCCTTGGATTCATTATTCTATTCTCAATTACTTCTTCAACAGCCTTCGAGAAACTCTCCATATCCTCGCATCTTAGTATTTTCTCTCCCCAAAGTCTTAGATAGCTCACTACAGGTTCCGCACTACACCATTCAATACTAATATTGCCTACTAGTCTCCTTAGTACCCTTGCTATCGCTACGTCTCG
>JBEVCE010000072.1:0-7887 GCA_040514295.1 Pyrodictiaceae archaeon
TAAAATAATACTCTAAGTGCACCTTTATCCTCTCGTTCGCTGACCTTCTCTAGCTCGACGTCGAAGAATCTAGATAAAAAGTTAACTACCTCCTCTACTTCCTCGCTATTGTCAAACACTAGCGTAACTAACTCACGCCTCTCCACTGCATGAGGCTTACTGCCATATCGCTTGAACATGATGCTTATATATTCCATGATGTCTTCGATATTGCCTCTAAGCTCTATATAGCTAGAGATGGAGCTGGCGAAATCATGGATCGTGGAATCGATGAAGGGTGGTAACCCTCCTGATGCGATACTTGCTATCTCTTCTACGATTCCCCTAGCAGAAATATATGCCATCGGCCTTACACTATAATTGACGTCCTTGAACACTATACCCCCTAGTCCTCTCTCTTCAACTTCCAGCAAGAGCCTGGTTAAGCGATCAAGGCTAGCGTTATCAATTAAGCCTAATACTGGTGCACGCTCAAATCCATAGCTCTCAAGTATTTCATCTCTTGTGGCGATATCAGCCGGCCTTCCATCGATAACTACATCGGTGAAGATTAGGGCGAAGCTTGGATGATGCTGATAAAATCTTTTATGATACGGATTGTCTAATCCTATAATACTTCCTACTAGTACATACCTCCATGGATCATAGTCTTTAAAGAAACCAGTTAGTGAGGTGCCGTAGAGGCTTCTAATCCTGTTAGTAGTATAGGGGCAGATAAGACCATTACTAAGGATGGCATATATGGAGTTGTTATAATTAACTACTCTCACTCCATAGCCCACTAAGTACTCCTCAGCTATCATAGTAATACTAGGATTGTCCCGGAGAAGGCTAACTATGCTCGTATATATAGATAATGGTTTTACGATTTTTGGCTGGGCAGGGATTAGTCTTGGCTCGTCCTTGATAGGATCACCTATCAATATTACTGTGCCTTTAGCTAGTCCTGGAAGATCACTTAAAAACCGAACATATACTAGACCCCTGAATTCCTCTATCCTTAGAAGCCCGCTACGTAGCCAGCAATAGACCATGTCCTGGTTAAGGCCTAGTCTCTCGGAGAGAGCATTTAAAACTTTATTAGTATTCAAGCTTACAGCCCTACCATCAAGCAACAATAACATATAGGTATTCTAGTCCTTTTAAGTTAACGTGGGTAAGAGCTAATTATGTTATTGTGAGGCTAGAGAAAATGCCCAGAGGACCGCCATGGCAATGGAGATGGAGAAGAGGAGGGCCTGGGAGGCCGCCAAAGCCACGTATTATTTGGCACCAGTATGATACAGTTATATTCTATCCGTACTCAGCTGATGGAGAGCCCTTGGCCACTGAGGAGCCAGTAATACTTATGGCCGATGAGCTAGAGGCATTAAGATTAGTATACCATGAGGGATTATCTCAAGAGGAGGCAGCGAAGAAGATGGGGGTATCGCGTGGAACTTTATGGAGACTTTTAGATAGCGGTAGAAGGAAAGCTGTGGAGGCATTAGTTAAAAAAAGGCCCATCATAGTGACTGGCTAGAAATTATTTATGATAAAAGAATTTATATTTGTGTGCGATAGCACATAATAATATGGTGAGAGGAATGACGTACTGGTTAGCGCCCTGGATATGGAAAGGAGGATGGAGATGGGGATGGAGAGGGCCCTGGCCTGGTAATGGACCCTGGAGCTTCCTACCACCATGGCTAAGACCTGGATGGCACTTAGGGAGAGGCTACTGTAGATTACTTTACGGCCCAGGCGCTGGATGGTGGCTACGTTATATCGGGTGGTGGCCGCTAGGATATTGGCGACCATACTATTACTACTATCCGCCTCCAGTATGGTACTATCCCTGGTGAGGTGCTACTAACGATGGGCTGGGGCTACGGGTGGCAGAGAAAAGGATGGAGGAGAGGATGGTATGGTGTACAACCCTATGATGAGAATGAAGGCGGGAAGGACGAGGCTAAGGAACAACAATATTACTACCCTCCACAACCATGGCTACCACCATACCCTTATCCCCCATATTATTACCCGTATCCGCCTCCATACCCTTCCTATTATCCGCCACCATCGCCACCAATTCCGCGGACACTTGAAGACGAATTAAGAATGCTAGAAGACTATAAAAGGATGTTAGAAGACCAGATAAAAGAGCTGCAAGAAGAGTTAAAGAGTGTAGAGGAAAGGATAAAGGGGCTTAAAAGACTATTAGGAAAGGAATAGCCGTAAGAGCTTTCTTATTCCTCCTAAAAGCCAACCTTCCTGGTTATTATTTAAGCATTCCCCACTTACCTAAGCCTAAAGCTTAAACAACAGTAAACCATTAAAAAACCTATAGATATTGGGGGTTCGTCGTCATAACAGTGATGGTTGAGTAGCTTGGCTAAGCTAGTAATAAGGAATTGGAGGGAGGGTAATCAAGCATTACATATCATACTAGACGCTATCAAGGCAAAACATATCGAGAAATCTCGTATCCGCATGGTGATATCAAATTCTAGTAGCTCTGCCTACGCAAGAATTTGGGGGCTTCAAAAAATATTCCAAGTAGCATATAAGATGCCTGCAGCCTATGTAATCGAAGTTATATGGCCAAGGTTTTTCAAGATGAAGTGCAGAGATAAGATAAGTGTACTATTACATGAGCTAGCACATATACCCGAAAACTTTAGTGGGGGGCTTAGGCCTCATACAAAAAAATTCTATGATACTTACAACTTATTCGTAGAAAGGCTGGAAAAGAAGTTAAGAGCCGACCCCGATCTCAGAGATAGACTCTGCCTCTTGCTTGAGGAAGGAAGCGACCTTTAATGAAGAAGTCTGCCTTTAATAGTATGCAAGATAAGGATACGCCCCGATATCATAGCATGATGGTTCTTGGTGTAAGGCTAGAGGGTTTATCATCTAGAGAAGATTTTAAGCCAAATACACCCATATAGGTATAGCTGATGCCGATAAGAAGCATAGAGTTTATGATGAATTAAGAAGTTTTCTCGCTAAATAGAGGACACTTAGACTAAAACGCGGAAATGAAAACCACGATATAAGGTTATATGCAACGTAAGGAAGCATCTATACTCGTATAGTAGGCTTATCAAGGTCAAATACCAGGATCATACCATATATCTAGGATCCGAGAGAACTAGGATATATCTGAGCCTCCGATGCTATACCCGGCTGGGCTTAGAAGAAAAATGAGGCTATCTAAAATACTACTTGAAGCTCTTAATGGGCCTCTCCGTAAATGGGCCAATACGCCTATAATAGATCTAGTTGCAGGCAAAAAATACTCTATAGTGCTCCTGAGTGGAGGATGGTGCGGCATAGCTTATTCCCCTCCTCCACAAAAGAGCCAGTATAGAATATCTGGCTACGTGACACTAAGGGAACTTGCGAGAGCCGCTGACAGAGACGCTATTTTAAGATCCCTAGCCCTAGCTGGCCTAAATGCTGTAACATCGCTCTGGATTTATTACACCAGCGGCTTAAAGATAATAGCAGAGACAAGGCTGACAAAGTTCATAGAGGACAAGTGCGATAAAAGAGGCGAGGCGCTACTCGTAGGATTTATGAAGAGTACTGCTGAGGAGCTGAGAAAGCTAGGGTTTAAAGTCTGGGTCCTGGAGGCTGATAGAGAGCTAAGGAGAAGTGCGCTAGAAAAGGGCTTTCCAGTAATTACAAGCCCTACAGAGATTGTAAATAATGTTGATGTAGTCGTTGTCTCAGGGTCAAGCCTGATCCTAGACCCTGAGAATACAGTTAACTATTTCAATCAAGCTAGCTCTGCATGCATCAAGAGCCTAGTAGGGCCAAGTTCCAGTTTTCATCCACTAATAGCTAAGCGTCTAGGTGTAACGCTTCTTGGGGGAATCTTCATACATCCCTCTCTATGCTGGAGGATAAGGAGCTTGGTAGCACAGGGTTATGGGTATAGATCGCTGAGCAGAGCTGGCAAGATAGTTAAATGGTTTATGGAGATAGAGAGCTAAACTCTTATATTCTCCTTCTTGGCGATCAGCAAGTAAAATGGGTTAGTAGTATTATGAGTATTAGCAGGAATGACGTAGCCTCTTTAAAACCCACGGGGATTTACTTAGCCTCGTGCCCTAATTGCGGCGGCCCTATAGCAGATGATAGACTACTCATGCGGCTCCCATGCCCTAAGTGCTTACCCGAGAAAATAATAGTTCGTGATATAACCGAGGCTGCAAGGGAGCTGAAGAGAAGGGGGGTATTGAAGGAGGGATATGAACTCGCACAATATGCTAGGGTTATTGAAGAGAGTAGAGAAGTTGAGTCACTCTTTGAGAAAGCCCTAGGCTCAAAGCCATGGAGTGCTCAGCGATCCTGGATTCGCAGGGTTCTTAAGGGTAAGAGCTTTGCGATCATAGCTCCTACAGGTGTAGGTAAAACAACCTTTGGAGTACTAATGGCAATATACTTAGCTAGTAAGGGTTTAAAGAGCTACATAGTGCTTCCCACAACCCCTCTCGTAGAAATGGTCGAGAAAAGAGCTGAACTGTACTCAGAGAGAGTAGGTAAAAGAGTAAGAATACTAGCAATACACTCGAGACTTAGAGGAAAAGAGCGCTTAGAGAGAACCAAGAGGCTTCGTGAAGGCGACTTCGATGTTCTCATAACAACCTCGAGATTCCTCCAACAACACGTAAAAGAGCTAGTAGACCTTAGAGAAAAGGGAGCCCCTTTTCACTTTATATTCGTTGACGACGTTGATGCCGTTCTTAAAAGTAGTAAAAGTATAGATAGTATATTACGTGTAACTGGTTTTAACGATAGCGATATAGAAGCCGCCTGGCAACTCCTAAGGCTGCGTAGGGAGCTGCCTCGTAGAGCCCAGGAAGCACAGAAAAAATTCAGCAAAGAGCTCGAGAAGCTGAGAAACCTTGAAAGGAGAAGGAAAGGTGTAGTCACAGCTGACGAAATTAGAGCCCTCAAGACGAAGATCGTGAGGGAGTATTTAGGAGAACTATACGAAAAGCTCCGCGAGCTTGAGGACAGGATTAGAAGGGCAAGGGAAAAAGCATCGATATTAGTAGTATCTAGTGCTACTGGAAGACCTAGAGGATCGAGAGTAAAACTCTTCTCTATACTTCTAGGCTTCCAAGCTGGCTCAAGAAGCGAGGTGCTAAGGAACATAGTAGATATTTATACCGTAGCTAGAAGTTGGGACGAAATAGAGCAAACCATAGTAAGCCTCGCTAAAAAGCTTGGTAGTGGAGGATTAGTTTACGTACCAGTAGATAAGGGCACAGAATACGCTGAGAAATTAGCTAGAATCCTACAATCTGCTGGTGTAAGAGCCGAGCCTTTTACGTCAAAGAATATAGAGGCTCTTGAAAGGTTCCAAAGAGGCGAGACAGACGTATTAGTTGGAGTCGCAATATACTATGGTGTTGCTGTAAGGGGCTTAGACCTACCAGAGAGGATAAGATACGCCATTTTTGCTGGTGTACCTAGACTTAAATTTAGTGCCAGATTCGAAGACCCCCACCCCCTTAACATTATAAGAGCGCTGGCCATCCTAGCCGAGAACGCGCCAGAGGATGTTTCAAGCAAAGCTGAGACGCTTTTAGCCAAGACGAGAAGAGCTATACAGAAGTTAAGCCAGGCAGCACTTTCAATGATAGCCGAGGAGCTGAAAGAAGGTAAGCCTAGATCAGAGTATAGCCTCATGTTCCAAGAAGCTCTAGAATTCATCAGAAGCTCGCTAATGAGAGAGGACGTATGGAGATCTCTAGAGAAGGCACCAGATATAGCCATAATCAAGGAGGATGATAAAAACTATATATTAATACCTGATGTAGCCACATACATTCAAGCAAGTGGTAGAACGAGCAGACTTGTAGCAGGAGGCTTAACTAAAGGACTTTCAATAGTCGTTGCAGATAATCACAAGCTTCTTGAAGGACTAATGAAAAGGAGCAAATGGTACACCGATACTAATTGGGTGAGAATAGAGGAAGCTAATCTAGAAGAGATAATGGCTGAGATAGATAAAGATAGGAGGAGGGTTAAGGAAATACTGGAAGGTAAGGTTAAGCCAGAAGTAAAGGAGATGGTCAAGACCGCATTACTGATAGTGGAGTCGCCAAACAAGGCTAGAACCATAGCAAACTTCTTTGGAAGACCATCAATACAGGAGCTCGGCCCACTAAGGGTATACGAGGTCTCAACAGGTGATATAACCCTCTTAATAGCTGCAAGCGGCGGCCACGTTTATGACCTAGTAAAACCCTACGAGCCGACCAGAAGGGTTGACGAGAAATGGCTCATGGATCTCCTCGAAGGCTCCGTAGATGGCTTCGACTGGTCCACAGCCAGAAATATTGAAGGCATAGTAGTAGCGAAGAGAGGAGAGGTGAGATATCTTCCAGTTTACGCACCTATAATGAGGTGCATGGTCTGCGGTCATCAATGGACCCTCGATCCTACAAGACAATATCTTGGCGGAGCTATAAGATGCCCTAACTGTGGTAGCACCCTAGTGAAAAGTAGCTTAGACATAGTAAACATGTTGAGAGACGTAGCATCAGAGGTGGATATGGTTCTCATCGGCACAGACCCCGATACCGAGGGGGAGAAAATAGGCTGGGACATAGCAGCCCTTATAGCACCAGCTGCCAACAAGATACTACGAGTAGAGTTCCACGAGATCACGAGAAGAGCGATAACAAGAGCACTGAGAGAAGCCAGGAGATTTAACAAGAACCTCATACAAGCACAAATAGTGAGAAGAGTTGAGGATAGATGGATAGGATTTAGCCTCTCGCCAATTCTATGGAGTGATTTCTGGAGAAACTACTGCGAACAATACCACTTGGCTAAGATTAAAAAGCTTTTAGATAAGCTTTATGAAAGAAAGCGTGAAGAGCAAGATAAAAGAAGCAAGCTAAGAGAAGAGACTATAAGGGGAATAGAAAATAATGACATTAGGAAAGCATTAGGCATCATAGAAAGGTATAAAAAGAGGAGCAATGCCAGCAATATGAGAGAAAGCAAGCTAGATGAAGTAATAAGGATTTTAGAAGAGGAGAAGAAAAAGATAGAGGAGATTTGCAACAAAGACAATTATAACCTTAGCGCTGGGCGAGTTCAGACCCCAGTACTAGGTTGGATAGTCGAGCATACCCTTCACTACAAGTTCGAAAAACAGACTAGCATTTACATGGAACTAGAAGGACCTGAAGGAGGCAGGCTTGAGGTTGAAGTACAAGCTACGGAGTACGACGACGAGTTAAAGAAAATACTTAAAGAAATATCGTCATTAATAAACGAGGGAATCAAAAAATATGATATAGATTCAAGATTAAGGGAAGTCAGAAAGCTAGTACAAGAGGCCAAGAAGAGAGAGAAAGCATTCAGAGACGCCCTCAAAAAAGACTTGAAGGCAGAGGTAGAGGTATTATCAGAGGAAGAGGTAGAAGTAAAACCTTTACCACCCTTCACAACCGACGTCATGCTCTCCGAAGCATCAGCGAAATTCGGCCTAGGAGCACCTGAGATAATGAGGCTCGCCCAAGACCTCTTTGAACTCGGATTCATAACATATCATAGAACCGATAGCACAAGGGTAAGCGATACTGGCATAAACGTAGCAAGAGAGTATCTTCAAGAGAAATATGGGTCTGAAAGGCTTAAAGAATACTTTGTACCAAGGTCCTGGGGCGAAGGCGGGGCACACGAGGCAATACGACCAACAAGACCTATTGATGCTGAAAGGCTAAAAAGGCTTATAGACGAGGGCATAATACAAACCGTAAGACCATTGACAAAGAGGCATTTCGCCCTCTACGACTTAATTTTCAGAAGATTCATAGCAAGCCAGATGAGGCCTGCTAGACTAGTTAAACAGAAAATCAAGGTAAAGATATATAC
>JBEVCE010000073.1:0-27068 GCA_040514295.1 Pyrodictiaceae archaeon
ACTGGTGCAGACCTAGAGGCTGTCTGCAGAGAAGCTGCAATGATAGCCCTTAGGGAGTCGCTAAGAGAGGGGAACGTCAAGCCTCAGCCTGTAGCCATGAAACACTTCCTACAAGCACTTAAGACAGTAAGGCCTAGCCTTAGACCAGAGGATATTAGGAGATACGAGAGGCTAGCTTCAGAGCTAAAGAGGATGGTCGTCTAGGACTCCTCTGAGAGGTTCCAGGGCTTACCCTTCATAGTAATCTTTTCGGGAAGCCTATCACTATACATCCTTAGGAACTTCAAGTCCTCGCTCCTCTTCCTCAAATTATCTGGCAGCATACGAGGAATCTCATCAATTATCGGGTACCATCTACCACAATTGGGACAATATATTACGCCTGTCACAACTTCCACCTTCAAGCATTCTGCACACGGAGCTTTATCACCAATCTCTTTAATACTCTTACCTATAGGCTGTTGAAGCCTATAGCAATATAGCTCGCAGAGAGGAGGCTTAAACTTCTCAAGAAGCTCCCTGATTCTCTCCTCTCGCTCTGGGTAAACCTTCTCCTCAATAACATAAAGCTCTAGGGGAAAATGCTTACACATAGGACAGGCTGCTATATCCATAAACCTGTACTTCACACGGCTCACCCTATCCTTGACTTAATAATCTCCTTAACCTCCTTAACTATCTCCTCAGCCTTCTCCGGGAACACAGCCTCCGCCATAATCCTTAAGACTGGTTCTGTACCACTCGGACGTACTAGAACCCACCAGTCCTCCCCAAAGACCTTTACCCCGTCTATCTCGATGACACGCAGCCCCCTCTTCTTGTACTCGTCCTTGACAGCCTCAACAGCCTTTAAGGCGACATCTCTTTCCATGGGGAGCTTAGTCTTCACAGCATAGTATCGAGGAAGCCTTTGGAAGAGCTCGGACGCCCTAACATTCTCTCTGGCCATCATTTCAAGGAATAAGGCTACTGTAATCCCGCCATCCCTTACAAGCTGGTGAGGCGGGTACATGAAGCCACCATTCTCCTCAAAACCAGATACACCACCCTCCCTTAGGAGTGAATAGGAGATGTTTACTGCTCCTACTGGTGTCCATTTTACCTCTAACCCGTATCTGGAGAGATATTCCTCAACAAGCACGCTAGACGATACCGCTGTATAGACACGAGGTGGTGCATCAGGTGTCTTATGCTCATACACGTATGCTGAGAGGAGGGCTGCTGTCCTATCACCCCACCAGGCCTCTCCCTTATCATCAACTATTATCGCCCTATCAGCGTCACCATCATGGCCTACACCTAGATCCAAGGAAAGAGATCTAACCATAGTTCTAAGTTCTTGTAGGGAGTCCGGGGTGGGCTCTGGCTCTCTTGATGGAAACGGGCTAAGCTCACAGTTAATGGTATACGGTTTAACACCAAGCATCCTAAGTATCCGAGGTGTCGTTAGAGAGCCAACATTGTTAGCACAGTCCACACCAACTTTAAAGCCCTTCCTTGCTATGATTTGCCTATCAACATGTTTTACAACTTCTGTCACGTAAAGGTCGAGAACACCCTGATATGTTTTTACATCCTCGGCCAAACTTCGCCATGAAGCATAGCGGAACTTCTCGGAGAAGAATATTTCTTCTATTTGTCTCTCCTTATCCCTATCAATCTCTACACCTAGCGAGCTTATGACCTTAATACCATTATACTCTGGAGGATTATGGCTAGCAGTTATCATAATACCTCCATCGAATCCCTCGAGTCTTACAGCAAGCTGTAAGGCAGGTGTAGGTGTAAGACCAGCGTAATACACCTTTACGCCAGCTGCTTGTAGCCCCGCCATCACCGCATGAGAAATCATGTCGCCGCCAGACCTAGAGTCTCTACCAATAATTATCCTAGAGCCTTGTCCGAAGAAGCTACCAATCGCAAGGCCTAGCCGGAGAGCGAGCATAGGGGTTAACTGTGTATTAGTAATACCACGCACTCCATCAGTTCCGAATAGTCTTCCCAAACCCTGCTACACCCCAGATGCTAAAAGTCCCTAGCAACCAAGATTTTAAACAACTCTAAGCTATGGAATTATCCTAGGGCTAAGCATTGAGCAAGAAAGCCAGGCTCCCCGAGAGATTCATCAAAGACTTCTTCGAGGAAAGAGCAAGACTAGTTAAGGAGATGTTAAGCCGCAAAGGC
This sequence comes from Pyrodictiaceae archaeon, assembly GCA_040514295.1. Lineage (GTDB taxonomy): Archaea > Thermoproteota > Thermoprotei_A > Sulfolobales > Pyrodictiaceae > JBEVCE01. The sequence goes on from JBEVCE010000073.1 coordinate 2,185, forward strand.
ATAGAAGGGCTTGAAGTAGAACTCCTCCGTGCAGCAACACTTCTAGCGCCAATGGTGGCAACGTGTGGGCCCGCAGGCCCTAATGTAGCACCGTTCATGGTCACTTTTCTGGTAAAAGACGACTATCTAAAAGATACCATAGAGGAGATGAAGAGGATAATAGTAAGGTATTGGGGCAAGAAGCATGAAGCCTTCCAGGCAACTGCAGAATTCCTACTTAGGAGGATCTATAACCCAAGTTACATAGACTTAACAAGACTAGTAACACACATCATGAGTAAGGGACATACCTGGGTCAATATAAAGACTACAGGTAAAGCCACGCTGGGAATACTCATACCACCTGATAAGGGGGCTTATGAAGTTAGAGCTAGGGCTAGGATAATAGAGGACGGGCCCATATATAAGTATACTAACCTTTTACATGACCTCATACATGCCATGCCTCATGGTGAGAGAAGCCATCCTTGGTACCCCGTAATACTATTCGAGATAGAGGAGATCTACGATAATAGCTACCAGGCGTTAGGCAAGAGGATTTACCCTTAATTGGCCCTATAACCTATATAGAGTTGCAATGACCCAGCTAAGCCCACTACATGGGGCCAGAGTCTTGGTAGAGCTTCTAAAACCCCCCTCAAGAAGAAGCCTAGCTCTACTCAAAAAACTTGTAAAAGGTTATCACAAGAGGCTTGTGGAGGAACTAGAGAGGCACTTCAAGCCATATACCCATGCAGGGAATTCTACTAAATTGCTCAAAGCACTAGGCCTAATAGATGCTGGTAGGAGGGATTTACTCGCTACACCTCTGGGATACTACGTATACAAGGCTATTAAGAGAGACCTAGACGAGAAAATATTAGAAGCCATCGTTACAGAGCCAGGCAAGATTATTATCACCGGGGAGAACCTATTCTTCGATGAACGTGTAAAACCATGGCATGAGTACATGGCTTCCATTTGGGAGCCTGAAGATGGAAAGAAAATAGCGCTCTTCACGCCGTGCTCAAGGGTGAAGCCTATACCCCATAGCTTCATGAATAGGAAGATTGATGCCTTGCTCTCAGCTAGCCCCATAGGCTATATGGTCGAGAGGCTCATACTCTCAGAGCCATTGGCTATCATACCCTATCGTTACTCTCTACTCTTCCCTGCAGCACATTACGACTATCCTCCAGAGAAGTTGTCTAGGGAAGAAATAGAATACTATATTGACCTTACGGCTCTCCTCCTAAAGAAGATAGATACTAGCTATGAGGCTATAGTCTATAGCCTACCCAGGCAACATAGAATGATATTTGAAAAAGCACTCGAGGATGCGGGTGTAGAGGCTACATACATTCCCTACAACGTGTACTATCTCCCTAAGCTTAAGAAGGCCTTAGAGGAAACCGCTTTGAGGCTAAATGGTTTCAGGGTGACTGATGTGGCTGGCGAGGTTAGAATCAAGATAAGCTAGTTAAAGTATCATGCCTAAGGGCAGTTATGGGGCCATCTCTCCTTGAGAAAGCCTAGAAGCTCCCTTACCTTACCTAGTGCCTTTTTATCGCCCTTAACATAGTCCTCAAGCCGCTCTCTGAGTAAGACGAAGTACACCTTACATGGATAATTGTTATAAAGCGGTGTTGTAGCCTGCTCAAGCCTAGATAATAATCTTTTTAGTCCTTCTTTCTCTTCCTCGCTTATAGTCTCTAGCTCCTCGAGGATCTCCGATAACCCTAGTAAGGCGTCAGCAGTATATACATCCATCTCTGTAAATTCTAACTCAGCATACCATGTACTCAAAAATCTCACCTCCAATATTAGACTCCTAATCGTCAGTTTATAAGGATGGAGAATTGTTTTCATTGGATATGTATAGGCTATTGTCGATGATGATCCTACATTACATGTAGTGCGAGCGGTATTTATACCTTTATCTTAGCTCAGTATTTGGACGGTGTGTCCAAATGGTGTCGAGAACTACAGCTCTGGGAATCATAGCCATAGTAACTATTGCGATCATTGTAGCCGTAGTAGCCTACGCTATATACGGCTCTACGCAAGCCAAGGAATACACGAAAACAATACCTACAACTATCGTGAAGACTAGAACCACGACCATCACTAAAACTCTTACAAAAGAAATCCCTATAACTAAGACTATGACCAGCATCATTACTACTACAAGGCTAAAGCCCATGACCATAAAAGTGGTTGTTGATGCACTAGGCAATAGACTTGAGTTTACCAGCCCCCCAAAGAGAGTAGTAAGCCTAGCACCCTCAATAACTGAAGAGCTTTGTAGTCTAGGTTTATGCGACAAGCTAGTAGGTGTCGATCAATTCTCTAATTATCCGGAGGAGGTTATAGAGGCTGTTAAGAAGGGAAGAATAGTTATTGTAGGAGGCTATTGGAACCCTGACGTAGAGAAGATAGTTAAGCTTAAGCCAGACCTGGTACTGGCTGATGCAGGCGTACCAAACCATGCCATCATAGCTAAAAAGCTTAGAGAGGAAGGGATCAAAGTATTGTTCCTCTTATCGTCTAGATCCAGGAGTATTGACGACATAGCATCTGATATTATGAGGATAGCTACTGTATTTGGTGTCGAGGACAAGGCTATGAAGCTACTTGACGAGATTAGGACGAGGATACATGCTGTTAGTGCAGAGCTGGTATCACATAATGTTACTAAGCCTAAGACACTGGTAGTATTCGGGTCACCTAAGTGGGGCATATATGCTGCTGGGGGAGGAACGTTCATCGATTATGTCATAAGAGTTGCTGGAGGGGTAAATGTCGCGGCAAAGTATTATGGCTGGCCTATGCTTAGTAGCGAGGACATAGTATCCATGAATCCTAGCGTAGTAATTATTGCGCACGCATCGGGTAAGCCCAAGACCATACTAAGTGCATGGATGAATACAAGCCTTGCCGAGACAACAGCGTTCAAGACTGGAAGAGTATGTGTGGTAACTGGACCAGCTAACGATGCCCTCTTGAGACCTGGCCCAAGGATAGCTGACTCTGTTGAAATAGTTGCCTCGATACTGCACCCCGAGCTCTTCAAAGTACCTGCTAGTTATAAGAGCTATGTGTACTGTATGTCAGGAGGTAGTGCTGGTGGCTAGACTACGAGTGATAGCTGGTGCTAGGGAGGCGTACAAGGTTAGAACCAGGAGATGGCTAGCAAGCCTAGCTACGAGCATAGCACTGCTGGTAATTGTTTTTATTTTGTCAATAGCACTAGGTTCCTCTGGAATATGTAATCCCCTTGAACTAGGCTGCTCGAAACTAGTAGAACTAAGACTGCCAAGAAGCATCACAGCCATAGCTGTAGGGGCGCTGCTAGGCGTTTCCGGCGCCCTCCTACAAGCTGTGACACGTAATCCTTTAGCCGAGCCCTTTATACTAGGACTCTCAAGCGGCGCACTTGCCACTACAAGCATTGCCATACTATTAATGCCACTCATATTAAATAATCCTAGTCTATTATCACTAGTAGCGTTTGGAGGAGCCCTACTAGCTTACGTGGCTACCTCGGTTATAGCAGAGTATGCGGGCGGAGGAGCGCTCACCCTCATCCTTGCAGGAGTTGCTGTAAACGCGTTCTTCAGTGGAATGGCACACTTCTTCTCCTTCCTAGTACAAGTGTTACTACGGCAACCTATGCTAGTGCTCTTACTAGGTACCCTAGCCTATACCACTAAGAGTGACACTCTTGTCGTAAGCATAGCTGCTCTGAGCATTCCCTTAGTGTATGTCATTCTAGCGAAGCCGCTTAACACTATAGTTTATGGGGACTTGTACTCAAGTCTACTCGGCTTTAACCCAAGGATCATAAGGAGGGCCTCAGTAGCTATAGCTGCCCTCTACACGGGTATAGCCGTAGCGATCACCGGGATAATAGGCTTTATTGGGCTAATGTCCCCCCATGTAGCCCGCATGGTTCTTAAAACAAGCGACCACCGCTTCATAGTACCATTCTCAGCTATTAATGGGGCCCTATTATTGCTATTAGCCGATGTCTCGTCACGAGCCCTAGCAGTCTATGTGCCCATAGGCGAGCTGCCAGCCGGAGTCTATACCTCAGCCATAGGAGGATTATTTCTCGCCTACATGGTCAGCACTAAGCTAAGGGGTATCGAGTAATGGAGCTAAGAGTTGAGAGGCTATCAGTAGCCTACAATGGCGCACTAGTGTTAAATGAAATATCATTTAGCGTTAAGAGAGGAGAAGTGCTAGGAGTGCTAGGGCCTAATGGTAGCGGGAAAACCACGCTGCTTAAAACAATAGCTGGTACTCTAAGGGCCAAGGAGGGAGCCATATATATTGACGGCCATGATCTGCTCAGGATGATGGCCCGCGAGAGAGCTAGACTCGTAGCAGTAATACCAGCATCACCGCCCACTAGCAACCTCTCATCTTGTGTCATGGACTTCCTCTTGACAGCGAGATATCCTTACCAGAATCCCCTAAGCCCAAAAATCGGCGATGAGGACTTAGAAGAAATAGACAAAGTATCTGAAGAACTTAAGCTGAAAGAACTACTTGAGAGGAGAATGGATCAGCTTAGCAGCGGCGAACTTCAAAGAACACTTATAGCCCATGCATTGGTGAAGAACGCTAAAATACTTTTAGCCGATGAGCCTACAGCGTTCCTCGATCTTAACCACAAGCTCCACGTATTCAGCTTACTAAGGAGGATTGCAAGAGAGAAGGAAATTATAGTAGTCATTGCCACCCACGAACTGCTCATAGCACCCCGGTACCTTGATAAAGTAATCCTACTTAAAAATGGTGTTGTGAGAGGCTATGGGCCTACATGGGAGGCCTTAACACCAGAAACTATCAGAGACGTATTTGGAGTTGATGTCGAGATAACGGGCTCTGGAGATAAGAGGGCCATTATTGTCAAGTAACAACACATGCTTAAAGCCCCAGTGGCGGCTCATCTAGCCTTCTCAGCTTATACCTAGAGAGCTCCCTCATAACTCTTGTAACGTACTCGTCTATTCTACTAGGACTAATTCCTCTGCCTGCAGCAATTTTCTTTACATAAGCTTCGACCATCGCGTATTTCTTGAACTTTTCATTAAGCTTCTTCCAGGGTATGCCTTTAAGAGAGCTAGCTATATCCTCGTCGAGGGAGACCAAGCCTTCAGACATCATTACTGCTATAATGGGATAGCCTATGTAGCCTCTAAGCCTAGTTCCGTTATCATCACTATATGCAACACCCTGGTCTGGGTCAACGAATACTCTATAGACTTTATCGCCTTCACTTGAAACAACTTTAGCCATGCCCTTTGATATCTTATGGACACGGCCATCAGCTATAGCGCCAGCTGCTTCTAAGACTTTTATACGTGGAGGTAATTTTAGAAAACGCAAGGCCTACCCCACTACTCCTCCAGCTTATAGAATGATACCCGATAAGCCTAAATTAGTAGTTGGGGGCCCGCTAATTAGAATGATAACTAGAACTAGTTACTTCTTTGAACCAAGTACTGGTATTACCTAGGGCTAAGCTAGGTAATACTTGGTGGATGATATAACGCACTCACCTCTGCATCCACATCCCCCCATCATCGGCTGAACTAACACTATAACCTAGTTCTAGGGCCACTAATATGGGCTTAAAGATATGAGGCTAAATCAAGCATAGACCCTAAGGCTGGTGTAGGGCCTGTGCCAATAGTATACCGTTGTTCCAACTGCGGTTACGTACTACACATATTTGTCAAGGTCGGACAAAATAGCTATGGTGTACCCACGCCCTCGGAACTAGCAAACCAGTATGGCGGCTACTGCCCGCTATGTGGAAAACCCCTCAATATAAAACCCACCATAGACGATATAATCATAGTAAAAGATGGTAGGAGAGCATTGGAGGAGCTATTGGAAGAGGCTAGGAAGACTATGAAGATAAGCTTTAGTTCTATAAGGAGGCTTCTAGCAGACGAGCGCATACCTTCCACATCAAGCGATGCAGAGGTAACAGCGTAAGAATGGCAGACGAGAAGCTCTAGAGCATCCAACTCTTTTCTACAAATGAAGAGTGAACAAGGCTTGTAACAGAATCTTAGCCTACCCTTAATAGCATTTTTCTATCCCCATGCTAGATATCTAGTTCTAGGAGTAGATCCAGGGCCTTTAACTTCAAGACTGCCGCGAGAAAGGGAGGCCATCGGGTTGACGATCGTAGAGGCTAAGCAGGGTTATATTATAAGACTTGCTGATATGTCTGATCTCGACCAGGTCATACATATTAATGAGGTTTCCTTGCCGGAGCATTATCCTCGATGGTTCTGGGAGAACCATCTCAGAAATTGGGGGGCCGCCTTCTATGTTGCTGAGGTGGAGGGAAGGGTCGTCGGGTATGTCATGCCACGTGTGGAGTATGGATTTGGGGTCATAGTGCATGGCCTTATACGTAGAGGGCATATCATATCGATAGCTGTGCTTCCAGAATACAGGAGGAGAGGGATTGGGACAGCCTTGATGAAGGCAGCCATGCATGCGCTGAAGGAGGTCTATAAATGTAGGGAGGTGTACCTTGAAGTTAGGGTGTCAAACACCCCTGCAATAAGAATGTACGAGAAGCTAGGATTCAAGAAGATCCAGGTCATACCCTTCTACTACCTTGACGGAGAAGACGCCTACTTAATGGCGCGCGAGCTTTAACGTTATTTCCCGCAGAATAATAGTCTCCTGGCATGTATTCAACATTCTAGTTAGTCTTGGGGGTGGCATATATGATCAAACTAGTCATATTTGACGTGTGGAATACATTACTGGATCTAAGAAAACTCTACAAGATTCTTTCAGCGAATCTCGCTACTCTTGCTAGGATAAGCCAGGATGAAGCCTACGAGCTACTCTCAAAAACTGCTGCTAGGATCAGGCTAGAAAGGAGAAGGGGAGTGTTCATATCAGTTGAGGATAGTCTCAAGCTCTTTGAGGAAGAGACTGGAATTAACGAGGAGGTTCTCAAAAAAGCCCTCTCAACAACATTTAACGAGGCAAGAAACATAAGAATCCCAGGGGCCTTGGAGACGCTCAAAGCACTAAGGGAAATGGGTTATGAAATCGCCGTCCTAGGTAACACGATATACTGGCAAGGAGCTCTCACAAGGCTGCTACTCGCGAGGGAGGGGCTCTACGAGTATATAGATAGAAGCTTCTTCTCTGATGAGATAAAGGCTTCCAAGCCTGATCCTAAGGCATTTATGGCCGTGATTAACGCTTTTAAAGTTGACGAGGAAGAGGCATTACATGTAGGTGATAGAGCTGATGAGGATTTTGCTGGCGCGTTAATCGCAGGGCTTAACGCGGCCCTCATAACGAGAGGGGTTGAGAAGATTATTAGGATTCACAGGAGAGGGTTCGTGGTGCCATCGATAACTAGTATACCAGAGGTCACGAAGCTACTAGATAAGGGATCTAGATTAGAGGCAAGGGGTAGCCGTCACCCCTAGGATCTGTTGCCAGGACTCTAGTACCCTTGTCTAGCCTAACATCTATCGCTGATGCAACCCCGGTCCTACCTTCAACCAGCTCATAGCCTTCTGGAGGAGTTATTTTGTCAGCGAAGCCTTTGTCAACGATTATTCTATTACTGCCTGGCTGCCATACTGCACGTGGGGCTGAGATAGCCTCGCCGACATCCATTCCGTGATCAATTATACTCGTTATTAGAAGGGCATGGAGCTGGGGACGCAGGTGTCCTCCAGAAAGGCCGAGTGCTATAACATGACTACTATTCTCCATTATAACAGCTGATAGTGTATGGAGAGGCTTCTTGAGGGGGGCTAGCGTGTTAGGATAACCCTCCTTAAGAGTAAATCCTTGCGCCCTATTATTAAGTGTAACCTGATATTTTGGCTCGGTGATTGCTGAGCCAAAGGGGTAAAAGAGGCTCTGAATACCAGCTACAATCACGCCCTCTCTATCCACTACCGCAAAGAATGTCGTATCCTCCCCGCCTCCCATAGGCTGAGGCTCCCATGATATATTCTCGAGAACCTCCTTTGAGAGTAATTCTTTCGATTTGAGCCTCATAAATCTAGGATCCCCTATATACTTGTCCCGGACGGCATAGGCCTTCTTAGCTGCTTGTAGCAGGTGTCTGAGCCTCAAAAGAGTGTTCTTGGGAAGCTTCTTATCCTCAAGGAGCATCAGCATGTGTAATGTTGTTATTCCTTGAGTATTAGGGGGCATCTCATAGACTCTCCATCCATGATATTCTATGCTTAGTGGAGTGTCTTCGGAGGCATGGTAGAGCTTCATATCGCCCTTAGACAATACCCCACCTAGACTGGATACATACTCCTCTATCCTCTCGGCTGGCTCCCCCTCGTAGAAACTCCTAGGATCCTCCTTCACCATCCCTAGTAGCTCCGCAAGGCCAGGAAAGACTACTGGATCCCCGGGCTCCTCTATCCCCAGCTCTAGGTAGGTTTGCTTTGAGCCAGGATCCCTTGAGATGACCTCCAAATTAGACTTGATAGCCTTTACGAGCGATGGTGGTGCAGGAAAGCCGTTCCTAGCAAGAGCTTCAGCGGGTTCAACGAGAGTAGCCCATTCAAGGGAGCCCCATCTACGCCATAACGTATAAAGGGCATCCACCATCCCAGGTACTGTTATGGATAGTGGACCCCTGGATGGCATACTAGTGTAGCCTTTCTCTCTTACCAGTTCTCTGGTAAGCCTAGATGGTGCGTAGCCCGAGCCATTAACGAAATAGACCTCTCCTTCTGGGGTTCTCACTAGAGCAAAGAAGTCCCCACCAATACCTCCTAAATGCGGGGTTACTACCGCAAGCGCAAGGCTCGTCGCCACTGCAGCATCAACGGCATTACCTTCTTTTTCCAATATTCTCGCACCAGCCATTGAGGCTAGGGGCTCCTCCGAGACAACACCACCAGTAATGGTATATGCTAGGAGTTTGTCCTTGGAGACTAGCATAGAGTATAACCCCAGCTAGTGTTTTGGAGCCACAGTTATACCTGCAAGCCTTATCGCTGGTAGGTAAAAGGATGGATAGGGATTCTCTACTCTCCTAGAGACCATTTCCACCCTGGTGGCTAGCTCGTCATAAATCCTACCAGATACCACAAGACCCTGCACCCATCCGGCAGGCTCGCCCCCACGGTATAGTATCGCTGGGTTCGCTAGCACACTATACTCTCCCGTCTCCGGGTTACTAGTATGAGCGCCTTGAACGTACTCTATCCAGTAAACCTCGCTCCCATCAAGGATCTCGTCCGGGGCCGCATCACCTGCGTCAATGACTATGTTCGTATAACCCGGCTGAGGCCTTGAAGCATAGCCTTGTCTCACAGCATTCCCTGTAGACTCCTCGAGGCCTGCTCTCCTAGCCCAGTAGGTGTCGTATACAAAGCCCTTAAGAACACCCTTCTCCACTAATACTTTCTTCTTCATGGCTACACCTTCTCCGTCAAACCTCCATGTGGAGTAACCAGCCTTGAGCACGCCATCGTCTACTATCGTTAGCCTCTCGTCAAGCACTTTGGCTCCAAGCTTATCACGGAAGGGGCTTCTACCGCGTACGACCATATCGCCACGCAGCATTGCCAGCAGCGTTGCTGATAATAGCTCGCTTGCTGTCTTAGGCGAGAAGACCACTACTGTCTTCTTAGGCTCAGTTATCCTTGTCTTACGTAAACATAGCTTAGCCTTCTCAAGCGCGCGTTCAACTACCACAGTACTGTCCGGCATCACTTGCCTATTAACCTCAACCTCATAGATAGATGGAGTCACTATACCCTCCCTACTTATAAGGACGCTAGCTGCTACTTCCGCACGAGTCCCTACATCAACTCTGTAAACACCATTAGTATTGGTTATTACCCTCTCAACTACCTCAACCTCAACACCTGCTGCGACAAGTACTGCGCCTTTCTCGGAGCGAGCTTTTTCAACCATCTCCTTTAAATGCTCTATGAGGGCCTCAGGATCCATATAGGCTAGGCCTGGACTATAGATTCCTTGGGGCTCAGGATAGCTAGGACTAGGTGAAGGGAGACCCTGCCAATAAGGATCCTCTGGACTAGCCCTAGCCTGCTTAATAGCCTGCCTTATAGCCCGCCTAATCGAGTGTTCCTCGAGGCTGCTTGAATAAGCAAAACCCGTTTTTCTGCCAACAGCGACTCTTATACCTATACCCTGCTCGTCAATAGCCTCGAGGCCCTCAACCCTATTCGAGCGTATGGTCGCCGAGTAGCCCTTGGAGGACACAATATAGGTCTCTACCTCGCTAGCACCCTCTCGAACAGCCCATCTAGTCGCTAGTACAGCAATATCAGCTAGGCTGGGCATAGAGGACAAGCAAAGCCCACCCAGGAGGACTATGCTCAAGAGGTGGGCAAAAAGACTAGCGTGGACATCTAAATTCTCCAGGTAGCTCTGGGAAAGACAATACCCATTTTATGCTATAATCCATTTTACCTATATTGGGTTAAGGGCTTTCAATAGGGGTTATACACTCATGTCTTCTAAGTACGACTTAATTGTAATAGGCTCTGGTATCGGGGGTTATCCCGCTGCAATACTCTTAGCCAAACATGGTTTAAGAGTAGCTGTAGTGGAGAAGGAGCCTTACGTGGGCGGTGAGTGTACGAATTACGGCTGTACACCGAGCAAGGCCATGCTATTCTTCACCCATGTACTTTCATCAGCCATACGTCTAGGCATAGCTACCATCCATAATCCTAAGGATCTTCTACCCAAAGCACTCGAGCTAGCAAGAAATATTGTAGCAGAGGATAGGGAGGGGCTAGAAACAATATTTGAAAGAGTAGGCGTGGAGGTTATTAATGGAAAAGGCTTGTTGAAGGCCAGGCACGGGGAGAAAAGAGTTATAGTGGAGGGCAGAAAGAGGAGAGAGATCACTAGCGATAAAGTGCTCCTTGCCCCAGGCTCCGACCCCTTATGGCCTAGCTGGGTAGAGAGATGCGAGAGAGTGGTTGACAATAGAGCGTTCTTCGCTAGGGGTCTCCCCGAGGACTCCGAGAGCATAGCAATCATCGGTGGAGGGGTTATTGGCGTAGAATTTGCACAGTTCTTATCAGATCTAGGGCTCAAAGTAACTGTATATGAGGCTATGGATAGGCTTTTGCCTATGATAGGAGATAGGGATCTAAGCCGTATAGCCCAGAGGCTACTGGCATCTAAAAACGTTGAGGTCTTGGTCTCGAAGCCCATAGGGAGGGTGAAGTGCAGAGACAATAAAGTAGAGGTGTGCACTACCCAGGATTCCTGTAGAGAATACAATGCTGCACTAATAGCTGTTGGGAGAAAGCCTGCAACTAGCGGGATAGGGCTAGAGGAGTCAGGCATAGCACTAGACGAGAAAGGCTATATCAAGGTCGGTCGGAGTGGTGAGACCACTATACCGGGTATCTACGCGAGCGGTGATGCTATTGGCCAGCCATTCCTAGCACATAAGGCTGCTATGGAGTCGCTAACCGTCGCCTCCACCATACTTGGTAGGAGGCCGCCAGCCCCGAGAGTAATACCATTCGTAGTTTATGGAGAGGTAGAGCTAGTTCATGTTAGACTCGAGGAGCCGTGCGAAGGGTGTAGAAAAGTTACGGTGAAGAACTATTGGGGCTATAACATTATAGCTAGGGTTAGAGGTGTTAAACCACAACTAGTCTACTCGAAAATAACTTACGATAAGGAGACAGGGAGGATTCTAGAGGCATCAGTAGCAGGCCCTAATGCCTCAGAGCTAGCTGCTGAACTCACACTAGCAATACAGCAGGGCATAAGACTAGACGAGCTTAGAGGCACCATACACCCCCACCCCTCAGCCTCCGAGGCGATATTGGATAACGTGCTAGCCGCGCTAGGCGAGATCTATAATAGAGCCTAGCAATATATAGCCTTAGCGACTTAAAAAGGAGGTGACGAGTTCTTGCAAAGAACTAGCAGCGTAGCTTACGAGGCTATAGCTAATAGTCTCTTAGCAGAATACACGCACATAATGGTGATGGTAGTTCCTAAAACACGCTACAAGTCCCTAGAGAGAAAAGGTACTCGGGCGATGAAAAGCCCATCCGCCCGATCAACATAGGATTACTCATACTTTAATTAGCTCCACTGGGCCTTACTTGCTAATAGCCTGGACTTTCCTGGCCGCAACTACTCTATCGAGGACCAGGCCACCAGCCATCACTCGTAAGGATTCATTAATAAAATAGTACTAAGTGCATTCACTTATACCATAGAGGGGCTTTGAATGAAAGGATTTACAGCCTTCTCTAACTCTATGCATCTACTTTACTGAGAGGCCAAGCCAGGCAATGAACGCCAAAAACTATTGTGAACTCTATGGGGAGGCTGAACGGATTGCTAGTGTCCTTTAAGAGCTAGCTCGAGTATCTTCTTAACCTCGATCTGGATGTCGAAGGGAAGCTTCTTGACTATCGGATCGAAGAAGCCGTTCACCATGATCCATGTGGCCTCCTCCTTATCTAGCCCCATTAGCTCTAGGTAGTATAGTTTTTCGTAACCTAGCCTGCCTACACTTGCTTCGTGGGATAGCTCTGAGTCCTTCTCCTCACTCGAAATTGCTGGTACGGCTATGCTTGAGGCCTCATCACCTATAATGAGAGTGTTGCAGCTCATGAATCCTATAGCGTCCTTAGCACCGTGCTTGACTATGAGGCTTCCCCTAAACTCCTCTGTGGCCTTATCGGCTACTACAGTCCTGTTCAAGATCTGGCCTCTCGTTGATGGCGCCGTGAATATTATTGTTGGCGAGCTTCGAACCCTTTGGGTAGCTCTATACATACCTATATTTTGGATTACACTTGTAGCTGAAGCTCCACGTAGGTCTACACGAGGGGCAACATTAACGCTCTTCGCCGAGAGAGATATGCTTGTTAGTTCTACGTAGGAGCCCTTAGAGGCTATAACCCTCTTTGAAGGCATATGGTGTATCTCGCCAGGCCAGTTATTTATACTAACTACTCTTAGCCTTGCATTATCAGCTACAAAGGCTTCTAGCCCACCTAGGTGTACTCCGTAGGATAACCTTATAGGAGCTGTACAGCCCTCCATCCAGTAGAGTTCACTAGACTCCTCCATTATTATCAGCGTATGCTCTGTCTGGCTAAGACCCTCTCTCCCAATAATGAATATTCCTTGGAGCGGCTGCTGTATCTTAGCACCACGTGGTACATAGATAAAGGGGCCGCCAGCCCATAGCATTACATGATAGGCTACTTTCTTATTTAGTGTGGGCTCGAGTGCCTTGAAAGCATAGTCCTTTACTATAGGGTATCTCTTTACTGCTGTATCCATGGATTCAAGTATCACTCCTCTCTCCTGGAGAAGTTTTAGCACAGCTTTAACAACCACGTTATCCACGCTAAGACTATAGCCGCCGTATATGGCCTCAAGCTCCTCTGGTCTCACACCTAGCCTACGAGCAGCTTTCTCAAGCTCGCTGTCAGATACAATAGGCTTGTCTAGGCCCTCGAGGAATTGCCTATAGCTTGTCTTCTCGAGAAGAGGGTCTACCCATGGATCGTAGTTTGAAGTCTTAATATACTCGTATGCTCTAAGTCTAGCCCTTAAAACCCATTCTGGCTCACCACGTTTCCGGCTAAACTCTACTATGTCGTCTCTCGATAACTCTGTTAGCGGCTTCTCATACTCGTAAGTCATGGGTTCTCACCTCGTCTCCAGCCATGAGTAGCCTTGCTTCTCAATCTTCATTACTATCTCAAGGCCTCCCTCTGCTACGATGCGGCCCTTCTGCATCACGTAGACCTTATCTGGTACGAGTCTTGTTACAAGGTGAGGCTGGTGGCTTATGAGTAGAACCCCTACACCCTGGTCGACGAGGGTCTCTATAGCCGATGCTATTCTAGGTAAGCTCTCTACATCAACGCCGCTATCAGGCTCGTCTAGTATTGCTATTCTAGGCTTCTGCACAAGCATCCTTGCTAGCTCGAGTTTTTTCCTCTCACCACCACTCATACCTACCATGTAGTCTCTATTCAAGATACTAGGTGGGAGGCCCACTACCTTCAAAGCTTCCACGATCACCGACATTGTTTCCCTTGGTGAGCTTATCCCTCTGAATCTCCTAGCCACTTTGGCTAGTATTTCTGAGACTCTTACCCCTTCGAGCTCGGGCGGATTCTGGACCGCGAGGGTAATACCTCTTAGTGCCCTCTCACTGGTATCTTTCCCTGAGATCTCCTCACCATCCAGGCGTATGGAGCCCTTGAATAAATAGTTTTTATAACCCATTATGGATAATGCTAAACTGCTCTTCCCAGCCCCATTAGGTCCCATCAACACGTACAAGCTCTTCTCTTTTATCGTGAGGTTTACGTCCTTGACTATTTCCTTCTCACCATTTTTTGTATACACATAAGCGTCTCTAACCTCTAGCACCATAAGCTTCCCAGAACATTGCTTCTTTCACGCCGTTTAAATTGCTGGCTTCATATCCACTATGTCATGTTGGAAACCTTACTGGTTATCTTCTCCCTATACTTTCCCGGTATGCTTTCAGCGCCTCAATAAGAACCTCTGACACCGACTTTGAGACCCCCTTCCTCCTAAATATCTCGATTATCTCGAGTATTAGCTTAGCAACCTCGGCAGGCAAGAGACTTAGCTCGGCATCTAAATCCCTATGAGCGTATTCTTCAAGCTCTAAGGCCACTTCTCTCAACTTCTCAGCAGAGAAGCCTACACCATCTACAACGGTAATACCTTCGGATTCGAGGAATGACCTTACATCACCCGGTATTTTCATCCTAGAAACCAGGTACATCCTTCTAGGATTGTAGAGCCTCTTGTATAGGACGACAATCTTATACTCTCTTAGCCTCATGGTCCTCCTCTCCTTTATTGCTGCAGCCAGCTGCTCTCTCTCAACACCAAGCGCATCTGCTAGACCAGTCCATAGTCCCTCTATCCACTTTGCTCTCCACTCCTCGGCTGTCAAGGGTTTTGCGAAAGGACCCCTAATATCCCTGTAACGTAGATACCAGTCCTCGAGCTCCTTGCATTCTACTATAACGTCCGGCCTTCTTATGGGAGGGTTACCTCTAAGGTCAACTATATTGTCTACAAAACCGCCATAGACTAGTATGTCGGGTCTTAAGGCAGTGTAGAGCCGCCATGATCTAGCTAGGTCTCCCTCATCCTCCCAGCCTATAGGTCTTGGTGCCTCAAGGAAGAAGCTTAGCAGACCTCCTCTCCTAGTCTCTACCACTATATTTGGCGGTATTGTCCCAGAGCGCTGCTTACCACTTCTATCTATAGATGGAAAACCATGCTCAGGATAAATAATCCTTAAGCCTACTAAGGACAAAAGTGCTAGAAAGACCCAGGACTGATATATGCTTCTCATATTAGTTCTATAGGAGGTTCGGAGGGCTGCCATAGAGGTTCTAATATATGATGCTAGATCCAGCCTGCCCCTCACAAGGTCATGAGTATATATGAAGAGTTTCTTTTTTAAATGCCTTAAGGGATCCTCCACAAAGGATGCTAGCTCCTTACTCAGTACTATACCCTTGGCGCCAAGCTTGTTCTTAACAAATTCTATTATCGAGAATAACTCATTTATCCATCTACGGGCCTCATTAATATCATCCACGCCCAATACATAATAGACCATAGTCTCCTTTAGTTGCTCGATGAGAGACTCGAAAAGGGGCCTATTGGGCTCCGGGACGCGAAAGTTCTTCTCATTATCTCTTTTCTCAATAAGGCCTAGTATCCTCTGGTATAAGTCTACTATCCTATCCTCCAGCCTACCTACCGCCTCCAAGACTCAGCTAGGCCTCCCCTATAAGTATGGGGGTAAAGGCCTTAGAGGGTTTCCTCGCCGAGTCCAGGGATCTTGACCTTTTCGTATATTATCTCTGTAGCTTTTAGCGATAGATAAATCCATATGAAGTATATAGCAGCTGTTGCTAAGTAGACCTCAAAAGGCCTAAACGTTAATGCCGATATGGTCTTGGCCGTGCTTGTGAGTTCTCTAACGCCTATTATGAGGAGGGCTGATGTACTCTTGCCTAGCGATACGAACTCATTTGTCCAGGCAGGGATAACTATTCTATAGGCTTGTGGCAGGACAATATGTAGCAAGGTTTGCCTAAAGCTAAGGCCTAGGGACTTTGCTGCGAGGAGCTGATCCTTAGGAACAGCCTCTATCGCTCCTTTGAGGTAGCCTTTCTGGTAGGCCCCGCTGTTAAGCATCAGTGTTATCGCTCCAGCCGTGAACGCGTCCCAGCGGAAGCCAGTTAGGGATGGGACACCATAATAGAACATGAGAAGCTGTATTATAAGAGGGCTTCCACGGAAGAACTCCACATAAATATTGACAAGTAGCTTAGTAAGCTTACCTCCATAGACGTCTCCTATTGCTAGGAGAGAGCCTATTACGAAGCCTCCTGCAAGCCCTATTGCAGTCATCTCTAACGTGACTATGAAGCCTTGGAGCAAGAATAGGCTCCAGTCGGCAAGGAACCATAGGTCTAGCAAAGCTCTTAGCCTCCATAGCTGAGTAATAGTCTTCTTAGAAATGCTCTTGCACGAGGAGTCTTTGGGTTTCTTAGCATGTTCTCTGGGGTATCACACTCCATTATCACCCCATCGCTCATGAAGCATATCTCGTCCGCTACCTCCCTAGCAAAGGGTATCTCGTGGGTTACTACTAGCATCGTTATACCCCTCCTAGCAAGCTCCTCCATGACCTCTATAACCTCCCATGTTAGCTCGATATCTAGGGATGCTGTAGGCTCATCAAATAATATTATATCAGGGTCCATTGCAAGGGCTCTTGCTATGCCCACTCTCTGCTGCTGGCCACCGCTAAGCTGGGCAGGATAGTAGTCAGCCCATTCCTCTAGGTGTACTAGCTTAAGCATTTCCATAGCCTTCTTTTCCGCTTCTTCATCGCTCATTTTTAGTACTAGTTTTAGCCCAAGCTTCACATTCTCTAGGGCCGTTAGATGACGGAAGAGGCTAGGCTCCTGGAAGACGAAGCCTATTTTGGCCCTGATCTTGTTCAAATCAACGTTGCTAGAGTAGACGTCAATTCCTTTGAAGAATATTTTTCCCCTAGTAGGAGGCTCTAAAAGGCCGAGTATTCTAAGAAGAGTTGACTTACCACTACCGCTGGGCCCTATTATGACTTTGGTCTCACCCCTCCTAACCTGTATGTTTACTCCTCGTAGCACGTCAAGATTACCATATCTTTTCCAGATATTCCTACCCTCAAGCACCACTTCTTCGCCCATTACACCTCACCTTAAACCGTACTTATCCTTCAGCTTTGAGCCCAGCCTATCAAGATAGTTAGCAACAGGAAACGTCAATATTATGTAGAGGAGTGCTCCAATAAGATATGGCATAAAGAATAAACGGTGAGCCCTCCTAAGTATATCGGCGTGCATAGTTATATCAAGCACTCCTAGGATGAACGAGTACGAAGAGTCCTTGATGAGGAGTGCTAGCTCGCTTCCAAGGCCGGGTAAGGCCACTATGAACGCTTGTGGGAGGACTATGTATCTTATAACCTGGTACTTGGTGAGCCCAAGGGCCTTAGCAGCCATGAACTGGTCACGTGGTATACTGTTAATTGCTGTCTTGAATATTTGTGACTGATAAGCACCACTCCTTAGCCCGAGTGCGAAGATCGCACTAAAGTAGGGATCCTTGAACAAGAGGATGTACTTGCCTAGCCCAAAGTAGAAGAATAGCATTACGACCAGCACTGGCACGCCCAAGAATATCTTTACGTAGCCGTCGCCCAACATGGCTAGAGGGCGTGGAGCATAGAGTCTTAAAATAGTTAGTGGAATGCCTAGAGCGAAGCCCATCGCGAAGGACGCGAAGGAAATTAGCAGGGTTGCAGGTAGGCCTTGGAGTATAAAAATAACGTCTGAAAGTGTGATCAAGGTTTCCTATCCCGATTTCAGAATCTCTTAGCATACTGTTAGGCTAGCTATAATGGTCTAGGTCTCTCATGGTGGTGTAGTCACGTTCCACTTAGCTTTTATCTGGTCTAGCTCGCCACTAGCAATCATTTCCGCCAACACGCCATTAATTCTTGATACAAGTTCCTGCGCGTTCTTATTAGCTATGAACGCTACTGGCCAGTATGGCTTAGAATATACGACAACTAGCTTGACAGGCTCTGTGGATATCCACCAAGTTGTTACCGGGGTTTCAGCGTATATGGCATCTATGCTGCCTGCCTCGAGATCCTTGAGAGCAGCTCCAAAGTCGGGGTAAGACTTCACTTGAGACGAGCTTATAACACCCTTCTTCACAAGGTCTAGTAGCTCCTCCTCCTCAGTTGTACCACTACCTGTTCCTACCACTAGGTGGTATTTTGCTATCTCGTCTAGGCTTTTCAGCCTCGTGATCCCAAGCTCTTTAGCCCTCTTCTCCAACATTATTAATTGGGCCTCGGTTACGTCATGGTATATGGTAAACAGTACTTCCTTACACCTCTCTGGTGTTATTGAGAACCCACTTACGCCTAAATCGACCTCACCGTTCTTGACTGCCGCTATTATCGAGTCAAAGCTCATAGGCTTCCACTTAACCTTTAGGCCTAGTTTCTTGGCTATAGCGTTCATCAAGTCCACTTCATATCCTACGATCTTGTTAGTCTTTGGATCAATATATTCGAATGGAGGCCAGTCAGGTGATGTCGCGACGACAATGTATCCTCTCTTCTTAATCTCCTCCCAGACAGAGGCCTTTTGAGGCGTCTTTTGAGGCGCAGGATTCATGATGGGATACGTAAAATAGCCTGCTAGGAATAACACCACTGCTACAACGACTATTGTCGCTGCAAACACTCCTCGAGAGACCACACCAATCACCGCGCGAGAGGAAGATATTCCCACAACTATAAATACGTTTGCCCATTTGAGGGAAAGCGGCAAGTGCAGGGCTACATACTTACTTAGGTTTTAAGCCAGACTAGTCTGGCGGCTGTAAAAATCGTTTTTCCTATGATCCTTGTAAGAATATAGAAATAGTAGTTTTATCTAGGGTTCGAGGATAGAAGGTAAAGCTGAGAGGAGGTTTAGGCTAATGCCTATAGTATCCTTTAAGGTTATACCTATGGGTATCGGTACAAGTGTCTCAAGATACATTGCACGTGTTGTTGCACTACTTGAGGAGCGGGGCTATAAGCCCCGAGTAACACCTGATACAACCATCTTAAGGATTAACGACCTAAGTGAAATAGGCGTGATAACTAGGATGATACATGACGAACTTTATAGCATGGGGGTTCAGAGGATAATAACTGTAATAATGGTTGATGATAGAAGGGATATTGAGGAGAGAGAGCCAGAGGTTCTAGTAAAGAGGGTAGAGGAGCTTAAGGAACACGAGAAGAAGAAGATGAAAGACCTGCATGGCGTCCTCTAGACCTATAACCAACGAGGGAGTTGCTACGATCCTCGCGGAGCATGCTACTATAACGTAGGTTCTGAAGCTCTTGAAGCCATGTATCTAACGACATAAACTCGGCATCATCGCCCACTATAAAATCACCGCATTTCATGGATACGAATAGCTATTAATATATGTTTGTCCGATCTGATGTGATCAGCCTTGATGAGAAGAACTCATGTAGTCTTTGCAGCCGGCTTTACAATGTATGTAATAAGATTTCTGTCCTTCAACTACCTTCTAGGATGTTATACTATAGGGGTTCTCGGGTCTCTCCTGGGTGCACTCCTACCGGATTTAGACTTGTACTATAAGCATAGAATGACGTTACATAACATATTTTCACTCACCATCATAGGGCTTCTCTTCTATGCATCCCTAATCCTTTTAGCAACGTATGCGGGGCTAGGCTGGATCGGCACGTGTGCCAGCACGGGTTTTATCCTCGGCTATGCTACCCATGTTTTCCTCGACATGTTCACTATAGGTGGTGTCTCAATCCTATACCCGTTCTCGCGGTCTAGGCTTAGACTAGCTAGGCTCAGGGCTAATAGCAGGCTAGCTAACTTCTTCTTTACAGTCCTGGGCTTGTTTCTTGCATTAGCCGCTCTCGTTACAAACTAGCTCTTCCATACATTTATTGATAATATTGTATAATTTAAAGAATATTCTTAGACTCATACCCCATATCACATTGCCATACCAGTCCTTGTAGGACTCTACAACAACTCTCTTATACGGATGAACTAGCCTCCTAGTCTCAAGGCTTATAGGTACTGGTACGCATGTGATCCTAGTAACCTCTTCGCTACAAGGCCTAGTAGGGAGGCTCATGCAGTCTCCCTTGTAGAGGCTCACAAGGGCTAACGTCTTAAGCCATGGTTTTGAGAGCGGGGCTTCGAAGCCCAGTACCCCTATAACTTTTAGTGAATTCCTGGTAATGCACGTCTCCTCCACAGTTTCTCTTATAGCCGTGTCAACTATGTCTTCGCCTGGCTCTCTATGCCCTCCAGGAAAGGCCATATCGCCTATCCAGTAGCCTGATGACTTCTCCACCATGACTATATGAGGCCAGGGCGAAAACACCATCATGATGTTTACGGCCGCACGTATATCAGGTTCATCCGCTATGCTTGTAGGAGGGCTAAGATTCTTCTCCAAGCACTTTATAAGGCTATGTTTAGATTCTATTAAATGCAATGGCTTAAAACACACAGTTGGGCCCTCAACGGCATAGAGAGCCTACGTCTCCAGCTTTGAGAATCTAAGCTAACACATATAGATGCTTCCTTTAAGTGTAAAAAAGACCCGGGTTTCTAGCTGGTAAAACCTCGTTAATAGCTTAGGTAGGGTTGGTTAGCGAGAGGATACAGAGTTGTCAAAGCTTGTACTCGGGTTATTAGAATTAATAGGTTATAAGGAGTGGACTGAAAGCCTAGGCTTTGATAGGGAATGGTCCATACAGACGATACAATCGAATATATACGCTGAACTACAGAAAGCTGCTGCTAGTGTCGAGGCATTCCTAATACCTCTAAGCATGGATAACATGATACTAGTACTTAACGGTGTTAGGGAGAGAGCCTATAACGAGTTATACGAGACTGCTTCTAGCTTATCCCCTGTACCAGTGGGCTTGACTATAATTGATACGAGAGACCCCATTCTCGAGGTCTACCCACGTGGGAAACCAGGTCTCCATATAAGAACAGTTAACCCGGTAAAACCTATAGCTGCTATACACGTGGATATGAACTATTTTAGTAACCTTAGGAGGAGAACGGGGAGCATAGCATCCTATATAAGAATTATAGACTTTTATTCTAGGGTTTCGAAGAAGCTTTCAGGTAGACCCGCAATAGCATCTTATCTTGGAGGAGATAACTTAATAGTCTTTACAACACCAGAGTTCGTCGACGACGTAGTCTCAATCATATTTGAAAGCATGGGCGAAGACGATTATAAGATTGGCATAGGTGTGGCTGAGACTCCTAGAAGAGCACTTAGGGCAGCTGCTAAGGCTTTAGGAAGGTTAAGATCCAATGACCGCTTCGGGAGAATAGAGTCCATTAGGGAGCTGGATGAGTGAGAGCAGCTGCTATTTTCGAGAGGAGGAGGCATGTCCGCAAAAAGGGTATTCCTTGAGGAGAATAGAGTAGAAGGGCTGAAGGAGGCTATAGTGGTTCTCCCTATAGCTTCAATCGAATACCATGGTGTACTTCCCGTAGGCTCCGACCTCTTAATATCAAGGTGCGTCATGACAGAGTTTGCACGCTTTATAAGGGATGATGAGGACAATGTACTAATTGCACCTATAATACCCTACAGCGTGGCCGTAGAGCATGAGGAAGCTGGTCCAACCATTACAGTAATGCCCGACACTTTTGCGCGCTACCTATACGAAGTACTAGTATCCCTGCATAGTTTCGCGAGAGGAGTAGTGGTTACTGTATTTCATGGAGGAGTTTATCCGGTAGCCTACGCTACTGCTAGATGGGCTATGAGAAGTACTGGTAAGAGGATTATTACAGATAGCTTCTGGGAGCATGCCTCGAAGATAGTAGAGGATGAGGTCCCAGGCTATAATATTCTTCACGCTGATTTCGTTGAAGCTTCAATCTTAGCCGCATGCGGCTACGAAGAAGGACTTAATGGGGAGACTAAAAAGGCCGAAACTATGCCAAAGAGGCCTAAATTCTCACCCTGGATGGGGAGGGATATAGAGTATCCTGAGGAGCCAGTCCCATACTCCCTAGAACTAGGCAAAAAGATCATAGAGAGCTATATCAGTCACCTGCACAAGCTTGTAAGAATACTCTAGCCGCTTACCGCAAGAGCTGAATCGATAACTTCTAAGGCCTCATCAAGTAGTTCCTCGAGTTCGTGAAGCATATCTCTAAGCTTGCTAAGCTCGTCGCCAGCTGCTTCAACCAGGACCTCCATCTTATTAGTAGCCGAAAGCCTGGTTAGCACTGATAAATGAGTTCTCATGGCTGTAATGAGGGCTGAAAGAACGTCTAGAACCATCGATACAAGTTCCCTAATCCCCTTCTCCGTCAACATGTACACTCTAATCCTTCTACCACCTTGAGTCTTCTCGACAGACTTAACAAGACCCTCCTCCTCAAGCTTATGCAGTAGCGGGTATATAGTGCCAGGGCTTGCACGAGTAGCACCTAACGCCAGGTTCTTAACTCTCTTCATGACCTCGTAGCCGTGTAGATCCTCAGCCAATAGGGCTAAGAGGATCAGGTATTTCATACGTAGCTGGATCATCTCCTTAGTAGAGCGGGTTCTATTATTTGCCAAGATGCCGCTCCTCTATACCCCCTACCATCGTCCTCCGAAGAGAACACGAGACCCTGGACAGACTTGGGCTACACGGCCCCCAAGTAGCTTATACTACTTAGACTAGGCTATAAGTATAGAGAAGTAGGAGGTAAAAGACTGTAAACTAGAATACCATGCATGCCTCGCTCGCCTGGCGACCTGGAATAGTCTTGCCAGGCCCCGGCATGAAAGGATGAGGTATGTACTCGACCCCGGGCCTATCATTAGGTGCTTGTGGATATAGCTCCATGAGTTCATAGACCTCTGGCGGCATCTCGTCTGTAACAGGAAGACCTAACTCCCTAGCCTTCTCAAATGTTATCGGATAATCGTGTGTCCACCTACCTTCTATGAGAAGAGTTGCTAACTGCCTAGTCCTCTCCTCCGGCATCTTGTCTCTTAACAAGTATATTATAAACTCCCTCATCTCCTCTAGGCTTTCTCGGCCACATCAGCCAGTATCAATATTTGGTTACTAGCCTTGTCCTTCTTCATCCTAGTAACCTTACAGTATGCTAGGAGCAGGGAAAGTGCCTATATTGCCTATACTCAACTGTGGGCCAAGAGATCCAAGGACGGCGTCGGGATCCACGACTATCTTGTCGGCTGCTAAGGCTATTAGGGTGCCACCGCTCATGGCATGATGAGGCACTATTACTATTTTTCGCCTGCATGTTTTTAGTGCCATCGCTATTTGTGTTGTAGCTAGAACGAGGCCCCAGCAGTACGCAGTATTAATGCTATGGGCTTACCTGGTGGAGTAGTCTTTATAGCGCGTAGGACGGCCTCAGAGTCATCTATGTCTATGAACCTATGTACTGGTATGCCTAAGGATGCTTACACGTTCCTGCCCTATGAATCATTGTTATCACTCTCCACCCGTACTTTTGCTTCATCCTTAGTATGAGCGAAAGCCTTGCCGCTCTAAGACTCTCAAAGCGTATCGTGAACTCCATTATTAATATTATATTATTTTAGTACAAGCTAGAAGAGGAGACTAATAATATCACCATACCCGTCCATGCCCACTAATCTCACTCTATCCTCCCTACGGCCATGTGTTGCCAACTAAGACCTTTAAAGCAATAATGCGTGTGTTGCCGTATTACTATCTATGATAAATTTATTTTTAAAAGACTATAAAAGAAACTCTATATTAGCCTGGAATGCGGCTTGAGTAAGGAGATTACAGGGTACCTTGTTTTAACAATAATAGTCCTCCTATGGATTAACACCGTATTTAGCATTACAATTATAGTTGAAGTGCCTAGGCTTAACGAGCATTATTCATGGCAGAGTAGTCTGCCTCTTGCAGTCATAGCTGAAGAGGATAACAGAGTCATAGTGGTTGATGATGTACCATTCTATGGGCTTCATTTCCCCTACTTTCTCCTCCCCCTACAAGCCAGGATCGACGTAGCTATAAGAGGGCTTAAGAATACAGGAGACGTGTATGTAGGTTTAGCGTCTAGGCTATTAGAGTATTTGCTGGATAAGGCTGCACCACCACTACATGAGCCACCATATATAATATCGTCCTCGAGAAGCAAAGACATCATACCGCTACTCCAAGCCTCCATGATAGAAAAGACTAAGGCTGAAATAAGTAGCGGCGAGGCCAAGGCTAGCCTTAGTATAGGGGCTAGCAGGATAGCCGAGTCCTATACTCCAAGGTACATTATAGTGTTTATAGCGTATGGTAACGCTACACCTAGACTATACATAGAAGGGCTCGGCTACGGCAAGCCTTCAACCATCATAGACAAGGCCTTCGACATGCTCATGGACTACTTGTCTAAGCCTGGTAGGCGGAAAGCTGTAGGAGAAGCCCTTTCACTAGTCAAGTACAAGCTTAAGCCTCTTTACAGGCTTTACGGCTATGACGGTATCACCATAGAATGGGAGAGTAGTTATAACATAGCTAACGCTGTGCCCATAGCAGCCTACATATTAGCGTCGGTGGCTGCCGCGCTGGCTGCTTCGTATACTGGGTATCGGATCCTAATATACCGGGTAGCCGGAAATGCGCCTTGTAAGACTTACCGACCCCCAGTAAGCTATAATACTAGGAGAGGATGCTGGCTAATAGCCTT
>JBEVCE010000074.1:0-26953 GCA_040514295.1 Pyrodictiaceae archaeon
ATATTATATCTCTAAATTGAACGATAAAAAACGATTAACTTGAAAACATCCTAATTTTCCTTAGATAATCTGGGTGGGCTGAAAGTGTCAAGCCTCCTGGTAGCGGGCTACGGCTTCCTTGGTGCAAACCTAGCAATAATATTGAAGGAGGAGGGGTTGAAGCCTTGTATTGTTGCATGTAAGTCTAGCATTAGAGCTAGAAGCATCTTGGAAGAAGTCTTTAAGAATTTAGATGCTACTATCATAGCTTTTGAAGAGCTGGGCCTCCACGAGATCAAGGACGCGTTAACACGTTGTAGGCCAAGCCAGATCTATTACCTAGCAGGAGCTGTGAGGGGGGCGAAGAGGATCTGGAACGCTCATACGGGTTTATGGTCTAGCCTGCTAGAGGCTCTCCTAGGCTTTGAGGGGATAGAGTCCATAATTTATACGAGTAGTGTTGCATCTATGGGCGAAGCTACAGCGTGTATTAAAGAGGGGTACGTTGTAGAGGAGGAAGAGCATCTGAGGGGCTGTAAGCCTCGAGGAGTATATGAGGAGAGCAAGGCTGAGGGAGAGAGGATAGGACTTAAATATTATAGGGAGTATGGGCTTCCAGTAGCTATAGCAAGACCTGTAATGCTCTACGGACCTTATGGATATCATCTGGAGTGGAGGATGATCTATAGGCTTGCCAGGTTTGGCATAGTCCTTGACGCACCCGTGCAGACCGTATTCTCACTTGATGCTGCTAGAGCGCTTCACTTTATAGCTAGCAACATAAGGGCTTCAAGGGGGTTATGGTACATCGTGGCCCACCCCGAGGGAGTAAGCGTTGGTGATGTGTCAAGGCTGTTAGTAAAGAACATGGGAAATCGTATCACGGCCAGTCTTAGGCTCCCCTGGATCTTAGGGGGCCTAATAGCATTCTTCTCCCGCGATGAAAGACCTAGGCTATTTGCCAGGCTACAAGGATACCGTTACAAGCCTGCAAGACTATTAGAACAAGGCTTTAAGTCCTGGAGTAGTCTGGAAGAGTCTATACATATCACCCTCAGCTGGATGAGAAGAGCCTGGGGAGACTAACCGGGAACGCTATGCTAAAAAACCCTTAAAGGCTATCGGCCTAGGAGACTTGGGGGCTCTTGTGCCCACTAAGCAGGCTAGGATAAGAATATATATTCACCCCCTTAGCATAGCATGCTATAACATAGTCAAGACTCTTGAGGCCGAGTCCTTGCTGGACCGAGTGGTCATAGTCAATACGAGCGTGGTGGGAGCTTCAGGTATTATAAGACATGGCGTGTGGAGCGTGCCATGGATAACAGTTGATGGTAAGCCACTAGCTACAGAGCCTATACCGGTGGACGAAGTAATAGACATAATAGTGTATGGGAGGGCACACGAGGTACACGACCCAGTAGAAGCTTTTATAAACACTATAGTTGCGAGCACACTAGCATCGGCCATAGCCTTCCTACACGGAAGCTTATACCCTGTCTTAGACAAGGCCCTAGCAATGGCAGCTGTTAGAGAGCCTCTCACCGGCATAGACACCGATAAACTCCTTGAGGAGGTTAGGAGCAGGGAGAGGGAGATCTACTCGGATGCCGAAGAGAAGCTTGTAAGAAGCCTAGCCATAGCGTTCATGAGCGATATATGGTGGATTGTGAGAGGGAAATGCAGCGAAATAGAGGGCCTTGTAAGGGATGAGGTGGTAGCACTATGGCTTATAGCGAAAGCTAGTATAGGGAGGCTCGGCCTACCACCCAGGCCCTCTATTAGCATGGAGAGGATAGGCATGCTTAGAGCCTTCATAGAGGATAACTTGAAGGGCCTCTGCAATAGAGTGGTAAAAGACTATGAGACAATACTAAGTGATGAAGAGTACTGGAGATTATTGGCAGCCTATGCTAGATGACCATAAGTCCTAGTAGGGGTAACTACCAGGAGCTTCTCATCCCTAGAGGCTACTTCTACTAGGTCGCGGAGAGGCCTAAGAGTATAAATGACTATCACCTTGTTAGGCGCCGAGAGGCTAGGCTCAAGCATCTCCATCCTCTCCAGGTCCGCTAGGAGGCTTTCATACTCATGGACGCTGGCAACGGTGTATGCCCTACCTATGACGACTGTGTCCCCTATCCTCGAGAAGATATCAAAGGATACGCCTGTGCTCAAGCTGAGGCTTCTAACCTCTATTCCCGGGAATCTTGATGAAAGAACTTCTTCGACCCTCCTCCTAGCCTCATAGCCTAGATCAGCTCTTATGGCTTCAACCTCCTCTCTTAGCCTCTCGAGACTCTTAGATAGTGCTTCAAGGCTCCTCCTCATCTCTAGAATATGATCCTCTAGGTGCTCAATATGCTTTTCAAGCCTAATGGTCTTCTCGACTAGCTTAGAATCTAGGCGCTGGTATAGATGCATACACTCGTCCTTGCACACCAAGCGCAAGCCCCTGATCTTATCATAAACACGGTCTGGGGGTAAAGAAGAAGTAGTCTGGGGCAGAGGAGAAACAGCTCCTCCTAGTAGGTTTAAAAAACCATGACATTAGTAATTGTAGGCTCCTATACCGAGAAGCCTCTCTTCACTAATCCCTCTATGTCCGCGTGCCGGGAGCACTAGAAAGCCGACACCAGCTAATACTGCTGCAAAGGCTGCCAGGAGCCTCGCTATGGCTGCTGCGCCTCCCACCGCCTCTATGAAGCCTTTAGCTGCTTGAGTAGCCCATACAGCCCCAGCCCAGTCGACAAGCCCTCCTGTAGCCACCGATGTGGCCTCGGAAACACTTGCCGGCGCCCCTGCCACCGCAAGTAACCATGAGAGAGCGAAAAATATTGCCGATGCTTTAAGGAGTAGGCTGTTATGCTTAGCACCTATGATCCAGAGAGCTGCGATAGCGAGTGCCTGGTAAGCTAATAATAGTATCCCGCCTATACTGGCTAAGCCTGCAAGGCCATTAGAATGATAGGCTGCTAGAATACCAGCTACTCCCAGGAGGCCTGTAAGGCCTAGCGCCATCCAGTTCGCTTGCTTCGTCTCCGACCCATAACTGAACCAGCCTGTCGCTGTTATCACAGCAGCTCCTGGTCCGGCAAAAGGAGACGCTAGGTAGCCTATGCTTAGGAGTATCCTGGATATCACTTGTATCCCCCAGCCTAGTATCCTAGGCTAAAGAGGGGCCACAAGGCCAGTGACTTAGTATTACCTTGGAGATAGGGGAGGGGGATAGCATTCTCCTAGCTCATTTTATGCTCAACTAGTCTCCTAACCTCATCGTATAGGAAGCAAGCTACGTACCTACCAGGCTTAACCTCTACAAGTGGTGGCTCCACACGAGGGCATAACTCTTTAAACTCCTCCCTCCTCTGTTCGAAGACTACGCAACGTGGATGGAAGCGACAGCCAGGAGGAATATTAACAGCACTGGGTATTTCTCCCTTGATGGGGACCTCTCTAAGCTTCTTTCTGTTCTCGGGATTTGGCTCGAGTATCGCAGCTACTAACGCTCTCGTGTATGGATGTAAGGGGTCTGCAATTATCTCCCTAGCCTCACCCACCTCGACTAACTTGCCTAGGTAAAGTACGCCTATACGGTCACATATATAGCGTGCCACCGCGAGGTCATGTGTAATGAAGAGGTACGTTAGGTTGAACTTTTTCTTGAGGTCTAGCATTAGCTCTAGGATCTCAGCTCTAATGGACACGTCGAGCATTGATACAGGCTCGTCAGCTATCACGAAGCTGGGATTTAATATCAGTGCTCTAGCTACAGCTACGCGTTGCCTCTGGCCACCACTGAGTTGGTGCGGGAATCTCTCCATGAAGTCCTCGGGAGGGACTAGCTTGACTAGTTCAAGCATCCTAGCTATTAAGTCCATTCTCTGCTCCTTGTCCTCCACAAGCTTGTGGATTATGAGAGGCTCCTCTAGGATATCCTTGACTCTGTAGCGCGGATTTAAACTACCAAATGGATCTTGATATATCATCTGGATGTCTCTTCTCAGAACCCGGAATTCCCGGGGGCCGAGGGTATACAAGTCTATTACTCCATCACGTTCTACAACACCCATCTCTCTTAGTTCTTCGAGGACTTCTTTCTTAGGCCTATAATATACGTGACCACTACTTATCGGGGCAAGGCCTAGTAAAGCTCTACCTGTCGTCGTCTTGCCACTACCACTCTCACCTACAAGGCAGAATACTTCGCCACGCTTAATGTGAAAGTTTATGCCATCAACTGCCCTGACATAACGCCGGATCCTGGCCAGGAATTCTCTGAGGCTACGGCGTAGTGGAAACCATACCCTTAGATCTCTAGCAACAAGTATCATGTCTCTCGGCAGCTCCGGTATGGCCTCCTCCTCTACAGCCACGATCACTCACCTCTTAGCATAGAGCCAGCACGAAACATAGTGCCCCTTCTCGACCTCTATCGTGGGGGGCTCGTCCTTCCTACAGATATCAATTGCCTTAGGGCATCTAGGGTGAAACCTACATCCTGGTGGAGGAGCACGGAGATCGGGTGGAACTCCAGGTATATATTCTAGTCTATCCACAGGGCCACGTAGCCTAGGAATAGCTCTTAGCAGAGCCCTAGTATACGGGTGCATTGGATTAAGGAATACCTGCTCAGCTGTACCATACTCTACAATCTTCCCAGCATACATTATTGCTACCTTATCCGCTAGCTCAGCTATAACTGTGAGGTCATGCGTTATAAGTATAATGCTTATCCCCTTCTCCCTCTGAAGCTTCTTTAGGAGGTTTAGTATCTGAGCCTGTACTACTACATCAAGAGCTGTTGTAGGCTCGTCGGCTATGACGATATCCGGCTCTAGGGCTAGCGCCATAGCTATTACAACTCGCTGTTTCATCCCACCACTCAGCTCATGAGGGTAACGTTTAACCACATTCTCCTCAAGCCCCACCATTGATAGGAGTTCCCGCGCCCTCTCTAGGGCCTCCTCACGGCCCATACCGGCATGGAGTGTTAATACCTCAGCTATCTGATCGCCCACTGTAAATACTGGTGTCAATGCATTCATCGCTCCCTGGAAGATCATGCTTATCCTCTTCCATCTGATCTTACTCCTAAGCTCCGACTCACTCATCCTGGTTATGTCCATTCCGTCGAAGAATATGCTACCATCAACTATTCTACCTGGAGGAGGGACTAGGTTTATAATGCTCCACGCCACAGTGCTCTTACCGCAGCCGCTTTCCCCTGCTATGCCCAGGACCTCGCCCTTTTCAAGAGTAAAACTAACTCCGTCAACAGCCTTAACTATGCCTCTAAGCGTGTAATAGTATGTCTTTAGATTCCTTACTTCCAGTAAAGGCATACCTCGACAAACCACCTCCAGCTAGGAGGCTAGGAAAAGAGAAGGCCACGGCTTGAAGACCCCTATCTTCTCAACCTAGGATTAAGTATAGCATCTAAAGTGTAGCCTAGAAATACAAACGACATGCCCACCAGGGCTATCGCTAGCCCGGGCGGCACAACCCACCACCACGCGTTATTGAGTACCGCGCTAGCCATCTGAGCATCATGTAGAATCTTGCCCCATGTGACAATACTCGGGTCTCCTAAACCTAGGAAGCTTAAGCCAGCCTCGGTTAGTATGGCGCCGGGGACTCCTAATGCTATGCTAGCAAACGTGTACGGCAACACTTGTGGGAAGATGTAACGGAATATTATCCTGCTATTGGAGGCTCCAAGAGCCCTCGCTGCCTCCACGTAGAGGCTTTCACGTAGCTGCAAGGCCATACTACGTACAGTGAAAACTAAGCCTACCCAGCCGAACGCTACAAGTAGGAGAACTATATTCCAGATACTCTTACCAATGTAATATGAGAGGAGTATTAGGAGTGGCAGAACCGGTAACGAGTAAACAACCTGGGCAGCCCTATTCATGACCGCATCCACGAATCCTCCGAAGTAGCCAGAAACAGTACCATATAGTACTCCTATTAACGTCGATAAGATACTAGTTAGTAGTCCTATTATTAAGGCCCATCTAACCCCATAGAGTACTCCCTGCCAGAGATCTCTACCCATGTCGTCTGTTCCTAAGAGCCCATAGACCCCCATTACTCTAGCAGTAGTTATATTGAAGGGTAGCTGTTTCATAGGCTTAGCCGCCGCAAACAAGACTATAACCACTATGTCATAGCGCCCCTTAAGGGATGGAGCCTCACCTTCAAGCATACCTGGTTCCACAGACAAGAATGTAACCTTATCAACCCTAGGAGGACTCCTTGGATTAATAGTTGCATTAAGCTGCTCTAGGAAGGGCTTAAGGATATTCTCCAAGGTAGCTGCAGCACCAGCCTTAACGAGAGCTGATTGGAGCTGGGAGAGCCTGAAAACCCAGACCCTAGTATTGTTCATCCCCTTAAGAGGAGGTATGCTATAGTAGCTTAGCGTCTCAAGAGCCTTATCACCAATAAGCGGCATGTAGTTTTCAACCGTAAGCAGGGTGCCACAAGCCCTAAGAAGAGACGTATTTGCTGCTGTAAGGTTCCCGCAGCCTCCTGCGAGGACAATACCCACCATCCCTTCTACCGACTTCCTGTCAACAGAGGCCAGGGGGACTATAATGCCGTCAGGCCTGACGATGGCAAACAACACTCCAGCGATCTTGAGGCCTGGAGGTTCCGGACCAATATACCCGCGTATAGCGATGTCGTTAGGCGGTAGATCAGCTGTATACTCATATGGCATTATAAATGCCTCTACAACCACATGGTCGCCGTAGGTCGAAACTATAGCCCTCCTGACGTTCTTGAGGATCATGCTCAACATTTGCTCCTTCCTCTTCTCTGATATCACCCCCTTTTTCGCCAGCTCCTCTATCCTCTTTATGGCCTTCTCCAGCTTCTCATAGGTTGAGGGTTCAACAAGCTTGATGAGGCTAAGGAGCTGCTTGTTACTCTCATTGATGTTCTTGAACTCGATTAGTTTAATAGTCTTGATTTCTAGGTCGCTTGTCTCAGGATACTTCTGTGAAGAAAACCAATTAACCCAGACCGGTGGAGCAAGTTGTGGTGTAAGCTTATTAACCCAGTACTCGGCATTAAACCAGTTATCGATGTCCTCTTGATTACCTACAAGCGGGAAGGCTAGAGCCACTATGGAAAACAGTATAATAAGCGCTAAGCCCGTCATCCCGGTCTTACTTCTCTTAAACTCGTCCCAGAAGTTAAGGAAGCTCTCTAACCAAGCAGGTCTCCTACGCCTGGGAGTAACGCTCATACCACCCTACCCCCTATTCTCACTCTTGGATCTAACAGCATGTAGATGAAGTCTAGTATTGATATTGTTATCACGAAGAGAAGTACGAATATGTAGGTCTGGACGACGAGTACACCTTGATCTCCACTATTAAGAGCTATCCAATATGTTAGCCCCGAGCCAGGCCACTGAAACACGGTTTCAGTAATTATAGCGCCACCTAGTGAGCCTATGAGGGCTAGCGCGGTCATCGTCACTATTGGCGGGCTAGCTGTACGTAGCACGTGCTTATAGAGAACTAGCCTCTCAGGTAGCCCCTTAGCCCTAGCTACAATGACGAAGTCTTCTGCCATGACACCGATGACAATATTCCTAACAATATAAGCCCAGCTACCAAAAAGGACAAGGACAATCGTTATTAAGGGTAAGGACATGTGGTAAAACCACTGATAGATATAGCCCACATAGTACTCAAAGATGTTTATCTTGCCTGCTGCCAATTCCTGGGAAAGCTTAGCTATCTTAGCGTAAACCTCGGTCGAGGCTATGGGGAACATCCTCAAGTGGAACGAGAATATGTAGAGCATTAGTAGGCCAACCCACCACATGGGCAGGCTGGCTGAGACCATAGCCGTTGTCGAAATAAACTTGTCTAATAGGCTTCCAGGTTTACGGGCAGACTGGAAACCAAGATAAATCCCTATTATTATAACAATGATCTGTGCCGTGGTGAAGAGGATAAGAGTAGGCACCATAGCCCTCAATACGACGTCTAAGGCGTTCTCACCACCATTAGGATATTCGGCTTGAGGAGCCTTAGGGAAATCAGAGAAGTCTAAGGTAAATGTCCTCCAGACGTAAACCAGTATACGTTCAACAACAGG
The DNA here is from genome assembly GCA_040514295.1 of Pyrodictiaceae archaeon. Taxonomy (GTDB): domain Archaea; phylum Thermoproteota; class Thermoprotei_A; order Sulfolobales; family Pyrodictiaceae; genus JBEVCE01. The sequence goes on from JBEVCE010000074.1 coordinate 8,101, forward strand.
CCTAGTCAGCCCATATTTCTCGTAAAAGAGTTGCTTAATCTCCGTAAAATTAACCTGCTTACCAGATCTCTCAAGAGCCCTAGCATACTGCATAGCAGCCTCCTCAGCAACACCCTTAAGATACTGCTCGCCATAAGCTATGAAGACAGCTGATATTAGGAATGAGGCTACAAAGAGAACTATGATAGCGTTCACAAGGGTCATTACCGCTAGTCTGCCGAAACCACCATTAGTCATAGTTGCGGAGCCCCCAGCTCCGTCTAGCCGCTAGAAGAGAACATAGTTAAGAGGAATTATTAAACCTGGTTGAGGGCTGGAAGGCGGACAACTAGTATTGAATGAGAAAAAAGACCGGGAAAAAATTGGTTCTAGGATGAAGGCCAGGATGACACTAATCGCTACCTACGCCTAATAGCCCAGCCTATTACTATACCTATTATTAGGCCCACAACTCCTATAGCTGATGCTGTAGCCCAGTTAGTAGCCGTTACCGTAGTGGTTACGGGCTTAGTCACCGTCTTTGCCACGGTGGTCGTAGCTGTAGTAGTTGCTGTAGTAGTTACGGTTTTCTCTAGGGTCTTAGTAACAGTCACTGTTGATACGGTACCCGTGGGTGTTGGTGTCGGTGTTGGCGATGGGCTGACTGTAGTTACAACAGTAGCTGTTGTAACTACTGTGGTGGTTGTTAGTGTTGGCGATATACTGCCAAGGCTTGTTAGTAGTAGCGATTCTGTTATAGCAACACCGCTCTTGGGATGAGATACAACAACCTCTATATAGTAGGTCCCAGGTGTCGCTAGGTACTCCGATGTAAAGTCGCTCGGCAACCTAATCTGGTAAACACCTGGCGAGACTACTACGATATACTTGTCTGGTATCGAGGTTACTAGCTGCGGCTTACCAGTAGTCTCGTTTATCATGTATAATCCTGCTACAATGGTTGCATCGGTGGGCTCTACCTCCTTTGTTGTAGGTGCTACCCGATAGAGCTTTACATGAAGAGTTACTGTGACCTCGTCGCCTGCGAAAGCTATCGAGGGCTTTATCTTTGCATCAGTAACGTCGACTGTCCAGACCTCTAGCTTCTTGCTCCAATAGCCTGGTGGGTATACATAATCCTTGAACCACTTTAGAACTAACCTGTTTGTTTCCGGCACATAGCTTTCAACATAGTAGGGTCCATTGGATATGAATGCGTGGCCGCGCTCGTCTATGAACTTTATCGAGTTATCGTATCTCTCCTTGACATCAGCTACATGCTCGAATCCTGGATAGGTCGAGATGTATGGTGGCACGAAATTCTCTTTCTCTAGCTGCTCTAGAGCCTTTTTCACATCCCTCGCATGATCAGGCTTTATAAAGTTTATAGCTGACATTACTCCTTCTCTATCAGTCCAGCCATATGGCAGACCTCCGGGTGTTGGCCACTTCTCTGTAATCATCTTCTCGGCTGCAGCCATAACATGCCATGGCATGTCTGGATAAATTGCTACCATCGAGGCTATTAGCACGTCGTATACATCCAAGTAGTCAGTGTATATTGCTATTGCTGTTTCATTCAGTACTTCAAGGCCCTTTATGAGGCTCATTGTATAGGACATCGCCTCTTCTATCTCAGGGTCATAGTATGGGTCTTTTGTAGTATTGGTGCTCTCATCGCTGCTCCACTCCCAGTAGAAGGCGTACCAATATAGTACGTCCTCCATGTTCTCTGGACTACCATCATGCCACTTACCGAACTTGAAGTTTAGTATTACCTTGGCTGGCACCTTCTCACTTGTATTCGCTGGCACCCACTTATTCTTGTACGGATCATAGACATAGCCTGATACTGGTATCTCGCCTATTATCTTTCCGTCCTTCCTCTCGAATTTCTTGATTACCTCGAAGCCCTTGACTCTTATCGGTAATGGTATACCGGTGTTGGGGCTGCTGTAGAATGCAAAGTCTCTTACAAGCCTGCCTATGGTTTCACTATATACGTCTGTGAACCCTAATACTGTATTCCATGCACTCATGAAGAGAGCTCCGCTAGCTGAATACTCTAGTATCGTGGCCTTACCAGTCTTTGTCTCGAGGGTCCTTAGCGCCCACGGCGTCCATAATCCACTCGCCACGCCAGGCACTAGTGATACAACATTGTTCTTGTTTACTGGGAAGAACTCTATGTTCTCGGTAAGGAATATCCTTAGGCTGTCACGTATGCCTGCCCTTAGCATGTCCTCTATCTCTTTCCATAGCTCATTGACATTCTCCTGGGTATAGCTACCATAGTATAAGTCTACACCCCACTTGTATTCCGTCTCGTTGTAATAGTACCACCAATTGGTGATGCGATGGTTCGGCCCATAGCCTCTTAGTGGAGCGTAGAAGAATGCTACGTCGTAGCGTGCCCACACATCGATGTCTTCACCCATTGTTACCCATCCTTCAGTGTAAATGCTCCATACGACACCTCCTAGAGCCTCCGAGGTATCTATCAAGTTCTTGCCATAGATTACTGGAGTTACGACGCTCCTCTCACGCTCGATCCTATTTACTGTCAGCCCGAAGTACTGCTCTAGCCACTTCGAGACCAGCCTACCTATATCTAGCCTCTCATCCTCAACTCTTATTACAAAGTTTATTGTTACTGGCTCCTCTGTGCCATCGGGTTTCTTGAAGTAAAGCTTGCCGTTCTTATAGTAAAGGTCCATGCCATACTTTTGGTAGATTGGTCTAAGCTCATCCACTGCTGACTTGAATAGCCTTACTGCCTTTTCCTTGTCGCCTGTTGGTGTTAGGCCTAGCTCCTCGTAAATATGCTTCAGTCTTGGATAGGCTGGGTGGCTTGGCCTTATGGCGCCTAGGGCTGGGTTAGCACTACCGCCTAGGATGTTCTTTACTATGAAGTCTCTGTCTACCAAGAATTGTAGAGCAAGCCTCATCTTCTGTATTCCCCAGGGGTTGAAGTGAACCTTTTTCCAGTCCTTGATCTCGGTTATGTTTACCCAGTTCTTGCCATAGTCCTTGTCAGCGTCCCAAACTACTAGCCCAGGTATGACCTTGCCTGGATACTCGACGTCTTTCAACTTTACCTTGCCTGGAGCGTTGGGGTCTATCACGTTGCTTGCAGGGTTCAATGCTAGGTCATAGTACGTTGTTACGCTCTTGTATAGCTTGAGGCTGGCTAGTATTGTCGGGTCTAAGTTCTTATACCTCTGTAGCCCCATGGACCATATAAATATGTCTGCATCGCCGCGTGCAACCTCGAAGATAGCGCCCTCCATGGAGGTTCGTGCCGCAAATACTATTTGAGTAACCGGTTTACCTTCTTGTGCGTGAGCTATATGGGTGAGAGGTAGTACAGGTAATACTACTACTGCCAGGATTAGTGCTGCAAGAATGAGGTTGAGCCTATCCATGCCCCCCACCTACAAAGCCGCTAGGTAAGATACTTTTTGTATTGCCAACTAAGGTGGGTGTATAAATGGCTGTATAAAAGTATTTCCACTAATACTTTTTTCATCAAGGGTATAAAAGAGCAAGCACTGTTATTCATTGAAGCCCATTACACTATTCATGTTAATTGGAGGCATCGGGGAGCTAGCTCTATAAGAGCTCTATAGAACTAGCCTGAGAAAAAGCATACAGAAAGCATTTGTAAGCCAAGTGACGGGGAGAGGGCTATGGGCTTCTATCGTGGCCCCGGCTTCACAATTTACGCCGAGATGGGGATTGCAAGATTCATCGCGCCCCCTGGTAGGGTAAGGCTAGGCGTGTTCTACCGTGGTAGGGTCTATGAGGTCGACGTGCTGGGCTATAAGGACGTGAGAGATGTGCTAGTAGAGTATGAGCCAGAGGATCTTAAGGAGCTCGTGCATAGGGCTACCATGTTTAACCGAGGGCTTCCTATCCAAGGTGTTAGGCTCGTTGCTCCCGTGGATGGAGCTGCCAAGATTGTGCTTGCAGGGCTAAACTATTTTGATCATGTAGAGGAGCTGGGAGTCGAGCAACCAAGCATGCCAGACCTCTTCGTGAAGACCCCTAATAGTGTTATTGGGCCTGGAGATCCCATAATACTATATCATGGTGATCCCAGGAGTGATGGAGAGGTCGAGCTAGCTGCCGTACTCGGCAAGCCTGTAAGGAGTGTAGACGAGGGGGAGGCCGAGGAAGCTATATGGGGCTATATGGTTCTCAACGATGTCTCCTCGAGGACGGAGCAATTGTTATCAGGGACTAGCCAGTGGTGGAGAGGGAAAAGCCATGATACATACTCTCCAATAGGCCCGCTAATAGTACCGCGTACCCTAGTAGATCCCAGTAAAGGGCTGAGGCTTACGCTCAGTATTGACGGAGAGACTACAAGACGGGGATACGAGAAACATGATTTTCAAGCCCAGCCAGCTAGTAGTCTATGCTAGTAGACATACCCTCCTAGAGCCCGGGGACATCGTGTCAACGGGAACTCCTGCAGGCGTAGGTCATGCTAGGAAGCCTCCTAGGTACCTTAGGCCCGGAGAGACCGTGGTGGCCTGCGTAGAGGGTATAGGGTGTATAGAGAACCAGGTGGTTTTAGACGAGTAGGGAGACTAGCGTGCCGGGGCTACGTAGGCTGGTAGGATTCCGCTACGCCATTATAGGGCTAGTTCTCCTCGTAGCTGCACTAGTACTACTCGTTGTAGCCGACACTCCTCTAGTCTCTAGGATCGAGCAGGAAGGACCCAATAGTATCGTGCTCATGCCTAAAGGACAGACCAGCATAAGGGTAGGGAGCAGACACGCAGGAACCGCTAACAGGGACTACTTCTTAGAGCTGAACATGACTAGTAGTAGCCCCATAGAGCTAGTAGTCGGAGGCTATGGGTTCTCCACTAGGGTTCAAGTAAGCGGGGTTAAGAGTAGCCTTGTATATGTGCCAGGGGTTCCAGCTGAGATCCTAGTAGCGTGTATGAACTGTTCTAAGCCTACAACACTATATTACAGTTATGGTATTTACCTGGTGTCCAGGCCATACTTCATATTATTATACCCCGCCATAGCCTTCATGATCACTGGCTTCGCTCTCAGCATAATAGGGACAGCCTACATAGTACTTGAGGCCAAAATAACGCCTAGAGGAGAGAGAAAGGGCTAGCGTGTCCGTTGACCGTCTCTGAATACTTGAAGCTACTTCAGGATCTCTATGAGTTTAACGGCTAGGCCAGGGTCTATCCTAGATAATTTTTCAAGCCTCTGCCAGGGCTTGTTCCTTTTATCGCCAACCATGTAGTGTATTAGGGATTTACGTGCTATATACTCTTCTATGAGCCATTCTGGTTCCTTTTCCTCGCCAAAGACCGTGCTACAAAGCTCCCTAGCTATACGTGCCTCTATGCTCTTCTTCTCCTCCTTTGAGGGGGGCATGAGGAGGGCTATTCTTAGGAGAGAAGGGCGGACTGTACCTGCAAGCCTTGAAGCTTCACGGCATCCCTCGGCTATAAGGCTTAAGAGACGACCCGCATCGATATGATCCCCCACCATTATGGCCTCCGATGGAGGTACGCTGATACAGACGCTAGCAGGGTAAACGAAAAGTATTCTCCTATAGGCCTCGCTGGCATAGAGAGGGAAAAAACTATCCACGCAGTATTCCCTATGCTCCCCACCCACACTAAGGCCAACAAGCCATGCTGGGACTACGAACCCTTGCCTAGATTGAATAAATGAGCCCTTCCTCAACCAGCAAAACCTCCAGACTAGAATACAAGCAGAGTTAAACCCTCTCGATAAGCCTCCTCAAAACCATCCTATAGAAATACCTAATAGAAATACCTAACTCCTCCGAGAGTCTCTTAAGCTCCTCGTAAATATCTGCTGAAATCTCTATACATGCTGACTCCTTGGGGCTAGGCTTCTCACGCATAGACATGCCCCAGTATTGTCTAGTAAGCAAAACCACTCATATAGTATCATGGATAAATAACAATTACTCGAAGGCTCTGGGGCAGGTAAGTAGTAAGGGCTAAAGGAAGAAAAGTTCTAGATCTAAGCTGCCACGATACACATATCACACGATTACCAGCGTACATAGAAGTGTTCTAATCACACGGCTTCACCGCAAAGTAGGTGTTTCCCTTAGCCGAAACATCATGCACCGTCTTTTCTTGTCTTGACTCACCATGCTTTAACTGCTAGTGCCCTTACGGCCATGGGGTTTCTCCGTGACCAGCATATTCCTGTCTTCAACGATGACAGTTCTCTATGTTAGTGGGTAGGGCCTTGGCAAACTACTTCTCGATAAGCACCTTGCTCCCTAATACCCCGTTATTAGGTTATAATGGCTAGGCCTCTTGCCTAGCACTACTACGCATCCGTTTAACGCTTCAGCGAATAACATAATTATCATGCTCTTGCTTGATGTTCCGAAAAGTCTTATTCCTCTCCGCGGAGAACCCCGAAGGACATCACCTATAGCCTCAAAACAGCTGATGCTATTTCTGCTGGTTTCACGCTACATATCTCCCATTGTTATAATTAAAGACGCCGAAGTCTTCATGCCTAGGGAATAGATTTAGGCGGCAACATGGTCCTAGTAGTTCTAGTACTAGTGCTTAATATCTCACGGTTAGAAGCTAGATATAGTAGACGTTTCTGGGAGGGCTTGAGAGGACTAGGGCGTTCATGGCAGAGAAAGGTTTATTAGGATCAGACTGCTAGGAGAGGGATCGTCTAGTCGAGTCGTATAGGAGAATGGAATCCTTGAGCGAGAAGGGAGACAAGAAAATTCTCGACCTCAAGCCCGGAATGGAGAACGTCAGTCTAACCGTCCGCGTTCTTGAGGCTACAGCTCCTAGGGTTATACAAACCCGTAAGGGCCCACGAACTATAAGCGAAGCTGTAGTCGGCGACTCTACTGGTAGAGCTAGGCTAACCCTATGGGGTAACCAGGCTGGCTCACTCGAAGAAGGCAAAGCAATCCATATTGAGGGAGCCTGGACCACGAGCTATAAAGGCCAAGTGGTCATAAACGTTGGCAATAGGAGTAGCATTACTGAGGTAGGTGACGATAAGGCTCCCGGCGAGGAGGAGGTTCCAGAAGTCTATCCGACAGCTCCTATGAATCAACCACGTAGAGGAGGACGTGGAGGCTTCCGGGGTAGAGGGCGTAGAGCTGGCTCTGGCTGGAGAGGCAGCTTCTAGCTACTTTCGGGAGCGCTTCCTCACGAAAGCCTTAAAGAAACCAATCGTATAAGTGTAGCGTGATGCCTGGAGACAACGTTTTTTAGTTTTAGCTATCTTCTTCGAGCCCCATCAAGCTGGAGACTTGGCTTAAAGCCTCTTCGTTAAGCCTATTCCCCACTCTTATCCTAAGTTCTATGAGGGCGCCATGGGGGCCTAACGCTGATAACGCTATTGAGGCTAAACCTAGGTAGAGGCCAGTGTTGCTCACCTGACTTAGTTTTTCTCTAATATCTGACTTGGCTAGGAGTTCCAAGTAGCTTGCTGATATAGGGCCCCTTATCCTGGCTCTTGGAGGTTTTGGAGCCTCGCCTCTCCGGAGTATAGAGTATAGTCTCTCAAGAGACTTATCTCTCATTTTACCCGACATGCCTCTCACCATCTCCGCCGTTTCCTGGCTTGTAGTGAGGCTATCTACTAGCAGCTTCTGGGACGTATAGGCTATCCAGTCCTCTAAGAGCTTTCCTAACTTTTGCCTCTCATACGCCATGTAGATGAGAGCTGATGATAACGCCGCTATTGTTCGTGCAAGGTTCTCTATGCTCAGGTTGCTAGGATAGTCCATGCTCGTATGATAGTATTTGTCCGGCCAGTCGTTTACAAGGCTCGAGGGGATGCCCAGTGATGCTGCTATATCGTGGTCGCTTCCCCAGCTATAGGGTAGTAGGTGAACTCCTCTCTCCGGGTAACGCTCGCCACTAAAGCCCTCACTGGTAGAATGAGCTAGGTATAAACCCCTATATAGCACTGGGTCTAGAGGAGATGCTAGCATGTAGAGGCTCTGGTAGTATAATGGGGCTCCACCAGTAACATTATAGTCTGCGCCAACCATGTCTATACTTGTGGCGGCTATTAGTATCTCAGGCTCTACGAGGGACATGTCAAAGGCTATTGCTGTCCCAGTATACTCTGGTACTATGAGAGCGTGTACGCTTAGCCCATACTCCTTGAAGACATGTTCATAGCTCCTCAGGGTAGCGAGAGCCTCGGCTACGACCGCAACACCACTAGCATTATCATGGGCTCCGGGCTTGGGGTGGCATATGTGTGCTATGAGTAATATGCCTGGGTCTTTCTCGTAGCCTACCCATGCATGCAGTATTGGTATCTCTGCAAGGCCGTAGCTAGCCTCTATCCTTGCCCTTATCCGCTTCCTTTGTAGCCCAAACGCTCTTTTCTCGTCAAGGCTCATCACCATAATCGTTGGCGGAGACCTAAAGTACGGCGGGAATATGGAATAGTATCTTATGCCTGGCCCTCTATGGAAGGCTATGATAAGATCTGGTCTCTCTCCTAACTTCTCAAGCCTCCAATAGTGCTCCCTTCTAAATCCCTCAACAACAACTATCTTACTAGAGAGCTTACTTGCCTCAAGTAGATCTGCGAGCCTCTCTGCCTTACCTTCAGCCTCGCCAGCAGGGCTGCCAGCTGCCACTAAGAGGGGGTGTTCTCTAGCTGAGGCGTAGAGCTTACCCTCTACGAGGATCTCCGCTTCTAGGAGCCTCCAGCCCCTAGGCTCCCAAAACCCCCATCTCTCATGAAGTCCTAGAGGCCCTGTATATCTCTCTAGCCTGTATTCTACGCCATGCTCGTCTAGGCTGGCTGCAACACGCTCTGCTGCTACAACTATTTCCTCCCCACCCTGAACTCTATGCATCGTGCTAAGCAATGATACTAGCTCGAAGCCTCTAAGCCCGTTAACCTTGGGACCGAGTTCTCTTAGTAGGCTGGATAGGCTTGGCAGGGCACAGGCCACCAGGGTAAGGCTGTTACTTAAACACTAGCATAATTATACGACTATCTGGCCTCATCTGTGGGAGCCCACGCTTCTTAGCTCCGAGGGCTGGTGTTACTGGGGTCTCGGGGTTAAGCATAGCAGTAAGCGCTAAATTATACGAGACGGTGCTAAGGAGCCTTGTCGAGAGTAGAGAACTTTGTAAAGAACTGGAGCCCTAGAGACAAGCCAGGAGTGATAGAGAAGATAAAGAATACCATATCACCCCCACCGCCCGTGAGACAAAAGCTAGCAATAGCACTATACAAGCTTAGGGTTCAGAACAATAAGCTAGAGTACGTGCTGGCTAAGATGAGGGAGAGGGATCAAGTACTCTTCGAGAAGGTAGTACAAGCACAGATGGATAAGGACCAGACCAGGGCTGCCATGTATGCCGCAGAGGTAGCCGAGTTAAGGAAAATGACAAAGGCCCTAATGACCGCGAAGCTCGCTGTCGAGAGGATCACACTTAGGCTAGAGACGGTAATGACGATGGGCGATGTACTCGTAGGGCTTGCACCAGTAGTAGCTGTTGTGAAAGATCTCAAGAAATACCTAATAGGCATTGTACCGGAGATAGGGCTTGAGCTAGCAGAGATAGGCGAGCTACTAGAGAGCGTGGTGATGGAGGCAGGCGAGTTCGCTGACTGGACAAGCATACCAACAGTATATAGTGAAGAAGCTAAGAAGATCATGGAGGAGGCAGCGATGATAGCGGAGCAGAGGATGAAGGAGTTCTTCCCAGAACTTCCAGGAGGACTACCAAGCCCGAGCGGAGAACAGCAGAAGAAGTAGGCCTCTGGCATGCTAGTCTAGAGAGTGCCTCAAGACCCGCTCAGCTATTTTTATCCTCTTAGGCTCTTAAAAGAGTCCTAGTTCTCTTAGCTTAATCCAACAAGCATTTCTGACCCTCTAGACCGAGGATTTAAAGAGGCTTGTACAAGTGACGTTAAAGACGTAGGGAAGAGGACTTAGGATAATGGGTAGGATTGCTTTGAGCATGGAAGACTCTGGCATAGGTTTCGAGCTGCGCAGGGCGCTAGCTAAGGCCATGCAACTATTGTATAGACGGGGCCTAGTGAACCTTAGAGGCGGGAATGCTAGTGCAAGGCTTAGATTACCTAATGGTTTGACATGGATTTATATAACTCCTTCAGGTAAGCCTAAGGAAATGCTGGAACCAGACGATATAGCTGTCTTGGATCCATTAGGTAACGTAGTGAGGGGGGAGCCTAGTATAGAGTATAAGCTTCACCTCTTAATATACGAGGCTAGGCCTGAGGTAAACGCCATAGTACACTCCCATAATCCTCTCACATTAGCAGCTCATGAGGCTAAGATTCTCAACGATGCTTTTAGGGAAAGCCTTGAAGCAAGATATTATATTGGGCCGTGTTTAGGCGTCGTAAAACCTTATGAGCCAGGGTCTGAAGAGCTTGCAAGAAGGACTGCAGAAGCTATGGACAAGTGCAACGCCGCCATCCTTGAGAGGCATGGAGTAGTCACAGTAGGTGTTAATAGCAACCCGATAGAAGCTATATATGAGGCTGTTGACAGAGCTGAAGTACTAGAAGATATAGCTAAGATAGCGTTATACTCTAGGAGGAGAACGAATTAGGGTGGCAATTGGCTTGGCTAGAGACAGTCTATGGATGGGACTATCTCCCTTAGGACTAAGGAGCCGTACATCCCCTGTTCAAGCCTAAACTTTAACACTATTCTTTTATTGTCGAGCATGCTTACCTTTAAATTTTCTACTACTGTGTACACTGGTCTCCAGTATAGTCTTGTGGTTCTCAAGACCCGGTAGTCTATGTTGTACTCTCCTAGTAGTTTTTTGAAGAGCCTCTTAGCCTCACCCTCCAATAGCTCTATATCGCCAGGCACCGGAGCTAAGGGGCGGCCTCTTGAGTCAATTTTCTCGCCGCTGAGTTTATTCTCTAGGCTTATCCCCTCACCAATTCTCGCTGATAAGTACTCGTTGAAGAGCCATGACCTTATTGCAGATAATAGCAGCCTCCTCGAGAAAAAGCTCATGGTGGAGAGGCAGTCACTGAACACTCCTTCCCTCTCGATGCACTCCAAGAGCTTCTCCTCATAAGCTAAACCTGAAGGAGCTTTAAGCTTGCCTCCTAGGCCCAGTCTCCAAGCCAAGGATGAAACAGATTCATCTGGGTAGGTTGAGCGGATAGCCTCCCATAAGCCTAGGCCACTGGAACCTTTAAGGACATAATATGCCACTACATGGGTATTTGGCCTTTTAGTGCCGAACCTCTGGTAGCCATAGTATGCTACTAGCTTAGATCCCTGGAGTAGCTTAAGTGGCTCAAGAAGCTTATGGCCTTGAGGCTCGAGGACCACGGTAAACAAGTTTCCTTGAAGCATGCCGGGACTAAGGCCTTGGGTCGAACGTCCTCTTACTGCTACTACAAGACCTTTTCGAATTCTTAGGGCTCTTCTTGAGATGAGTGCTCTCAGAGCCTGCTCGTCGGCGGCATCAAGCGGCACTGTGACATATTGTAGCGTAGAAGCGTCAGCATCTTTTATACCCGCATAGCCTATTTTACTAGCAGGAGCTCTAAGGAAGCGGGCCATGAGTCTTATGGCTTTTTCAGTAGTATAACCCCTCTTAAAGAGGGCTATAACGAGATAGGCTCCATTATCCCTTACATCTAGTATAGGTTCCTCTACTACTATGAAGCTCCTAGAACGTGGTCTTGAAACACAGTATGCCCTATGGCTTGGGGGGAGGCATAGCGAGAGGTAATGCATTCCTAATAGCCTGTCGAGGCTAAAAAAGGTCTTGCAGGGCATGGGGGCTTACTCGAACCTTATCATAGTCCTCTTGCCTAGCATTTCGCTTAGTATCTTCTCATAGACCTGCTTCCTAACCATTATGTACTTCTGGTCTCTCCTAGAGACCCTAATGACGTATTCTATACTTCCATCTGGTAGCCATAGGATGTTTACACCGAGTATCCTTGAGGGATAGAGCAGAAATGATGCTAAACTACGAACATCGTTAGCCTTGGGTATTAGCTTGACCCTTATACCTAACTTCTCCTGTAGCTTCTGCTCAACCTGCCTAGCATACCTGGTGAAGACGGGAACACTTGTGCCAATACCTAGGTCCATGATGACAACGATCATTTCGTTGTCAACGAAATAAGCTTTATGGTAGGTGGCCTTCTTCAATAGCTGCATATTCTCGTTCTCCTCTAGCTCTATGAGAGCCTTCATTATAGGTATCTCGCGTTCATCGACAACACCGCTATCAACTAGTCCTTGACAGCGAGGACAGAGGACACCGCTCTTAACACAGACATAGTCTAGTGGTATCTGAACCATATGTTCAGCACCTCTATCCTCTCAGCCCTCTTGCAGAGCAATAGTGTCTCAGCATCAAGGATAGCTCCTACTCGTGTATCCTACCCTGAAACCCTAGCATCATAGAACATAATAAGTCCTATGGTAATAGGAGGACATAAGACCGTAAACCTTAAACCACCCTACTTCACAAACCCCAGAAAAACACGGTTAGAAGCCGACCCTACTTGGATAGCCGGGTCGTCTAGCGGTCAAGGATGCGGGGCTCTGGCCCCCGTGACCGGGGTTCGAATCCCCGCCCGGCTACCATCCCTCTTTGTTCTAGGCTAACTCAATAATGATGCTGATCAAATGCTAATATAGTTTGAGGCTGCCTGTGATTTTGTTCACGAGCTGGCTTGGGGCCGGACCTACTGCTACTGCCGTCCTCGTGCCTGGCTCTAGCTCGGTCTTCCCAGCATCGGCTATTAGTGATGCTGGTAGTCCTAGAGATACTGCCTTCCTATACACTTCTAGTAGTTCTTGTTCACTGTTAACGCGTAAAACTACCTTCTTCTGGCCTTGGGCTAACCATTCTCTCAGCCATGTTTTCCATCTAGTGTTGCCAGATTCCATGATTCTAATTACCGCCTCGACTGCTGCATGAGCTGCTTGTGCCGCTGCCTTGCCTCTGCTCATCGCTAGGTCGGCTCTAACTACTATGGCCTGCTTGTATTCTATAGTCATGTTATGATAACCTCGCTATGGAATTGTCATTGCTTAAGCCTCCTCTTTACTAGTGTTGTGCCGCATCTAGGACATATCCTCTCGCCAGGTTTGTATGAGACGTAGCCGCATGCTGGACAAACATAAATGTACTTGTATCTCCTAGTTATCCCCCTCGTTCTGAGAGGCTTGTAGACTATCCCTAAGTGTGAGAGAAGATTCTGGAGGGCATAGTCATCTGTCACCACTATTACCTCGCAGCCCGCCTCCTTAAGCTCTAGGGCTAATGCTGCTACACCTATATCGGTTCTTGACAAGACGCCGTGCTCTCCTATATCAACAGCTTTTGATAAGACTTTATGTAGATGCTTATTGCTAGGCCTCCCTATCTTCACCCTGCCGACCTCTAATGCTAGCTCTAGCCTATCACGGCTATCACTGTCACGAACCTCATCGATTACATCAGGTGTTGTAACCAGGAGGTAGCTGTAGGCTTGTAGCTGTAGGGCTGCTAGGAAGGCTGTGGTATCGGCTACTATGATACGTCTATCGCCACTAGATCTGCAATAGTCTTCTAGGCTTACCATACCTCGCTATCCTCGCTGGCGAGGAGGACTTCTCAGCAATAAAGCCGTCCAGGTTTCTAAGCCTGTCACATTCTTGCCCATCTATTATGAGGAGGGGAGTTCTCCTACTCCTAACAAGTTGTACAATGATTCTACGTCTAGCACTAATCACGTAGGGCCTAGCATAAGATACGGGGTTCACAGGTGTAACAACATAGGCTTCTAACTCATAGTCTAATAAAGGACCTCCAGCACTTAGGGAGTATGCCGTCGAACCCACGGGAGTAGAGACAATTACTCCATCACCTTCTAGGCTATCATAGAGCACTTCATTGTCTGCTCTAACTCTTAGTACTAAAGTTTTTGAGCCAGGAGCAAAGAGGGCTGCCTCGTTAAGGGCTACACAACAATGCTCTATGTTACTAGGTTCTCTTCTAAACACTAATACCCTTATACGCATTAGCTCTTCTATTCTATACTTGTCTTCTACGAAGTCTTTTAGCCTCTGAAGGCCAGTGAACTCGTCTAACTCGAAGAGGAAGCCTCTACGCCCAGCCTTGATAGGATGTACTATTGTGGAGCCTCTCTCCCCTATGATCGAGTAAAGCCTTAGAAGTGTACCATCACCGCCTACGACAATCGTCTTCCTTGGCACTTCGAATCTTATATCGAAGTACCGATAACTTGGGCTCCGGGGGAGGAATGGTTTAAGAGAGATATCGATTCTCACATCAATGTTCATGGAGTTTAGTATTTCGTAGGCTTCCTTGACTATTCTCAGCGACTCCGGGGTATCAGGCCTAGCGAATATTCCTATAAACTCGCCTAACTCCATTCAACCACCATCATCTAGTAGTTAGTAGCGTTAGCTCAGGATTACTTCCCAAGACGCTAATACCTGCTCCGAATTAAGTTTAGTAGTTACACTCTTAGAACTTTACCCTTGAAGACCATTAATACTAGTATAGAGAATCAAGCATCTGGTAAAGGGGGATCTCATAGCTTCCTTGAACTTCTTGTTGAGATCCGATGCAGCCTTAGTAGCCGATACCATTATTGTCTTATCGTCGATGTAAGCCGATTTTCTAACGATAAGTCTTCTAGCATTAGGATTTGCCATACCCGATGAGAGTCCATAGACTTTCTCCAACATGGGCTCTCTTGGTAACAAAGGCAATGCGATTATGATTAGCTTGGAAAAGGCCCCCTTGGAGTCCTTACCCTCTCCACCAAGATACTTTGCAGCAATACCTATAATGCATTCCCCCCTAGGTGTTAAAAAGTTATCACTGGTAATCTCCAGCGTGCCCTCATGGTTTGCAAGTATGTTTGGGTGACCTCTACACCACCATAAGTGCAAGGACATTAGGCTACCCTCCATGAGGCATAGCTGGGCTCATAGCTCGCCAGGAGTTATGGAGAGTGGAGCCGCATGCTAGAATATAGCAAGGAGCTTATTAATTCTCTAGCTATGGTTTACGGAAGTTCGCTCCCTATAGTCCTAGAGTGGCTCATGAAGCCACCTAGCCGTTACTACTTTAGGGTAAATACTCTTAGGATAGATCCAGGCTCATTGCTCGACGAGCTTAGGGGTGAGGGATACACTATCTTCCGAGACGAAGAGATAGAGGAGGCGCTTTGGGCTCCTATAGAGGGTCCCTTTGAACTTCCGAGAGACGTTGACTGTAAGGTCGTAGTAGATAAAAGAACTGCCGAGAGTGTGCTCCTAGGGGCTAATGTATATAAGCCTGGCATAGTGGCTGTTGATAAGTGTCTTAAGCCTGGGAGAGAAGTCATAGTCGTTTCAGAGAACGGTATTGAGGTAGCATATGGAGTCTCCAGAATCTCTTGGAACGAGATAAAAGGTAAAGGACTAGCTGTTGAGATCATAGTTTCTAGATTTAAGAGCATTAGTCTTAGGGATACGAAGTACCATCGTGAGGGGCTTATTTATGAGCAGTCGCTACCATCAATGTACGTCGCCCACGTATTATCACCTGAAAAGGGTTCAACGATAGTTGATATGTGCGCAGCACCCGGCGGCAAGACAAGTCATGTGTTGGAGCTTATAGGTGGAAGAGCTACCGTAATTGCTGTCGACCACTCGAAGAGTAAGCTAGATAGGATGAAAAGGGAGATTAAGAGGCTAGGTCATGAAAGGATCGTAAGGCTTGTAAAAGCCGACTCAAGGTACCTGGATAAGGATTATCCTTGGCTCAAAGCCGACTACGTGATACTAGATCCCCCATGCACCGCGCTCGGCGTTATACCGAAGATCTACGATAAGAAGAGCCTTAGGGATGTCAAGAGCCTAAGTGAGTATCAAAGGCAGTTCCTCCGCACGGCCTCGAGAATACTCAAACCATGTGGCATACTAGTCTACTCTACATGTACCCTGACCATAGAGGAGAATGAGAGAAACATCATTTATGCAGTTGAGGAGCTTGGTTTTGAACTAGAGGATGCTTATCCCCGACGAGGCTCGAGGGGTATAGGGATGAGCGAGGCCCAGAGGTTTCATCCACATGTCCACTCTACGCCAGGCTACTTTATAGCTAGGCTTAGGAGGAAGTGCTAGTACTCTGATATCCTATGGACGGCTTCTATTTCGAGTTCCTCGACGCCATCAATGCCTTGTATTAGCTCTTCTAATCTAGTCGTACCGCCTTCGACGTCCTCTGGCATTAGTATATAGAGTCTTAAAGCACTTAGGCCAAAGGCTATAGGCTCCTTGTCGTATCTTGTAATCTCGTATCCCTCTGGAAGCTTGTCGCCTATAGCCTTCGCCAAGCTATCTAAGTCTACCTCAATGCCAGAGGGGTAGACTTTAACCACTACTAGTACCTTAGCCATAACCTCCCTCCCTTATGGGCCTACAAAGCCGCATTTGGGACACTTGTACTCTACTCCCATCTTTCTACAATTAGCGCATCTCCATATGATTACCTCACCACAATTAGGACATACAAAGGTTACAGCCTTCTCCCAGGGCGCTATGAGCCTACCACAGCTAGTACAACGAGGTACGTTGAACGCTGATTCTATGCTAGGCTTCCTAGGCACTTCTAGCTCGAGCGCCATATTCTCTGCCCTCAGTGACAAGCCTAGCGGAAATACTTTTATTTCTTATGTCTCCCGTGAGCTACTATTATCCAAGCTAGCGGTAACTTTATTGTAGGAGGAAAGAGTGGGTCAAAGTTACTCGGGGAACAAAACAAGAGGCTTACCATGAAGTCTTCACGGTAAGAGGCTTAATTAATATGTAGCTGTTTTTCCGGAAGATGAATCGGGAGAACTCGAGGCATATACGTACATAGTGTTTTGGCCTATGAAGATCTCGACGGGGATGGCTGCTAGCTATGCCTGCACAAACTACTCGTAAGAGGAAAGAGGTTGTATTAAGAGTAGCTGAGGCTAAGCACAAGGATGCTGGCAGGGCCAAGGTAAGGATAGATGAAACCTATATGGCTGCTATAGGCGTCAAGCCTGGAGATGTTGTTGAGATTGAGGGAAGGAAGAAAACAGCTGCATTTGTTTGGCCAGCTTACCCTGAAGACCAGGGTATGGATATTATAAGAATGGATGGCCTTATAAGAAAGAATGCTGGCGTCAACATAGGCGATAAGGTTATTGTTAGGAAAGCCGAGGTTAAGCCTGCCGTAAGGATAAAACTAGCTCCCTCAAAGTTCACTATTTCTGTTGACGCCGGCTTCTCCAATTATGTTAGGAAGAAGCTGATAGATTTACCGATAACCGAGGGAGATATAGTAATGGTGCCAGTCCTTAACCAACCCATACCATTTATAGTAGTACAGACTAAGCCGCAGGGAATAGTCCTGGTGAGGCCCGATACCGAGATAGTGATCCTGGATAAACCTCTTGAGAGTAGAATACCGAGAGTGACCTACGAGGATATCGGAGGGATGAAGGATATCATACTAAGAGTTAGAGAGCTTGTAGAGCTGCCTCTTAGACACCCAGAAATATTTAAGCACCTAGGCATCGAGCCTCCTAAGGGTATACTGCTTTACGGGCCACCTGGTGTAGGCAAGACATTACTAGCTAAAGCAATAGCGAACGAGACCAATGCATACTTTATTGCTATTAACGGTCCTGAGATTATGAGCAAGTACTATGGTGAGTCTGAGCAGAGGCTAAGAGAAATCTTCGAAACTGCGAAGAAGAATGCACCCGCAATAATATTCATCGATGAAATAGACGCCATAGCACCAAAGAGGGATGAAGTTATAGGAGAGGTAGAGAGAAGAGTTGTAGCGCAACTCCTAACGCTGATGGATGGGCTTGAGGCACGCGGCGATGTCATAGTAATAGCTGCAACGAATAGACCTTCAGCTGTGGATCCCGCTCTTAGAAGGCCTGGTAGATTCGATAGGGAGATAGAGATACCGTTACCCGATAAGCAGGGTAGGCTTGAAATACTACAAATCCATACAAGGAACATGCCTCTAGCAGATGACGTAGACCTGGAGAAATTAGCTGAGCTTACAAGAGGATTCACAGGAGCCGACCTCGCTGCACTTGTAAGAGAGGCAGCGCTACACGCGCTCCGGAGGTACCTACCATATATAGACTTAAGCACTGACACCATACCGACAGAAGTACTTGAGAAAATGGAGGTACGTATGGAGGACTTCATGGCTGCACTCAGAGGCATTGTACCAAGCGGGTTAAGGGAGATTTATATTGAGGTTCCTGAGGTTCGTTGGAGTGATGTTGGTGGTTTAGAGGATGTTAAGCAGCAGCTTCGTGAGGCTGTTGAGTGGCCTCTAAAGTATCCTGGTGTCTTCGAGAGGATGGGTGTTAGCCCTCCTAAGGGCATACTATTGTTCGGGCCACCTGGTACTGGTAAGACGCTACTAGCTAAGGCTGCTGCAACCGAGAGTGGAGCAAACTTCATAGCGGTAAGAGGGCCAGAGATACTAAGCAAATGGGTAGGAGAATCAGAGAAAATGGTTAGGGAATTATTTAGAAAGGCTAGACAACATGCACCTGCAATAATATTCTTCGACGAAATAGACGCCATAGCACCAGCCAGAGGGCTCGGGTACGATAGTAGCGGTGTAACTTACAGGATTGTCAACCAGTTACTAGCAGAGCTAGACGGTATAGTACCGCTAAGCAACGTCGTAGTGATAGCTGCCACCAATAGACCGGATCTCCTAGATCCAGCCTTATTAAGACCTGGAAGGCTAGACAAGCTGATATATGTGCCTCCACCTGATAAGGATGCTAGGCTCCAGATACTACGGATACATAC
>JBEVCE010000075.1:0-7696 GCA_040514295.1 Pyrodictiaceae archaeon
GAGCGGCTTTAACGTCTTAGCACATACACTTAGCATGGTATCCAAGTCTGGTTCTACCCTAGACTCTACACTTATATAACCCTTATATCCTGTGCGTACTAGTCTATAGATTATCTTCTCCCAGTCAAGCATTCCCATACCTGGTGCTAGCCTATTACTATCAGCTGCATGGAAATGTCCTATGTTACTACCTGCTCTAAGTATAGCTTCATAGACATCTTTTTCTTCAAGCATTATATGAAATGTATCAAATAGTATCTTTACATTCTCATACCTACTCACTAATTCTATGGCGTCATCTAGCTTATTAACTAGATCTGTTTCGTATCTATTCAACGGCTCAAAAACTAGGATGACACCGTGTTCTCCAGCATAGTTGTCAAGTATTCTCAAGGACTCTTCTAGCCTTTTTAGAGCATTATTGCAGTTATCCTCACATCTACCCCTGGCTAATCCTATGACAACTTTATATGCTTCTAGTTTCTCAGCAACCTCTATATATTTCTTGAAGAATTTAATGGCTTTGCTCCTAACATCAATATTAGGACTTGATAAACTGTATTTATATCTAAGATAGGATAGGCCGGTAGATATAGCCGAAACCTCTAATCCGTAACTCCTAGTCTTAGCTTTAAGCTCGCCTACGTCTATTTCACTTGGATTGGAAATATTGTATTCTATGCCATCATATCCATAGCTTTGAAGTTTCCTTAGAACATCTTCTAGTGGAGCCTTAATTACAACATAGAATTCTACACCCTTTGCAAGTGCATGTACAGCTGAGAGTTTTAGTCTAGGCATGAATTAGGACCTCTCCATATACCAAGAAGATGTAGTGAAGAAAGGGGTTGAGCTAGTATACGTATTAGATTATTAATTGCGGCTAGCCTTTAGGCTCAACGTATTCTTTAGGCTTATTATAGAATAAGTCCTCCCAGTTAATCCATGTTCTTGGTACTGTTCCTGGAGGATAGTTCTCCTTTAACCAGTTCACAAACTCTATTACTCTCTCGATAACCTTGCTTACTAGTACCTCCCCCTTCTTAGGATCAGCTAGTTTAGGCCATCCAACGAAGCCTCTCTTGTAATAATAGAATTCTGGTAGGTGGCTTACATCGTACCAATTGAACGGCTTATCTGGGAATACATTACCTGCGGCATTAACCCATTTACCTGGTATTACTCTTACTATGCCCCATTCTCCCTCTTTTTTCAATGACTCCTTATCTATTAGGTCAGGTGCTACGTACCATGTAACGCTTGCTTCGACTTCGTCTGCATGTACGAAGGGCGTCTCGAGTTTTACTCCTGGTGCTATTTCTTCACCTGTTCCAGCTTTTCTTAGGAGGTCTTGAACCCACTTCCACCAACTTGTTACGAGGATTAGTGCGTGTACGTCCTTCTCTGTTATTGCTATGTCCTTAGCTATCGGCAACACGTATTCTTGTCCATGACTATTCCATACTATTATTTTCTTGAACCCAGCATTTGATAACCACTTAATTACGTCCGCAACGTACTCTATGAGTGTCGTAGCTCTTACTGGTATGGTTCCACGCATACCGTAGTGGTGGCTAGGATGGCTGCCATAAGCTATTGGCGGTGCTACGGTACACCCGGTTTCATAACAGACTCTCTCGGCAATACTAACACCTATAATAGTATCCTCTCCTAGAGGCTCAAAAGGTCCATGGGCCTCGGTCGAACCTACTGGTAAGAATACTATGTCGTTCTCCTTAACTCTTTCCTCAAGCTCCTTCATACTCATTTGATCCAAGTATATCTTCTTACCCCACTTATTTAGAACAGGTTTACCCCAACGCTCGCTTAACGGTTTAGACATGGATTTCTCCCTAGCTAGTCATCCAGGATCATCCTTTTTATCCTATACCATTCTTAATTCATATTCGTAAGAGAAAAATACTTCTAATAGTGGGATTCGCCTAAACAACGCTTACACCTGAACCATCATAGAGTCCTCCTTAGGTGTGGAATTCCTTGCTGCTCGAAATATTAGATAAAGATAAGGGATCATCATTTATAGTTAAGCTCTATAGAGACCTAGAAGAATGGCGTAGAGTTATACCGTTTGAAGCCGAACTTAGTGTATGGAAGGAGGAAGTGTATTTCTCTACACCAGTAAAACTAGAGTTCAAGCCGAAGGAGCTAATACATAGAGTTCAGGCCGGCCATGTTTATTACTGGCCTCCAGGTAAAGCTATGTGCTTATTTTATGGTTTAAGTGAAGCATATACTCCAGTAGCTCCAATAGGATTATTTATAGGGCCATTAGCTAATTTAAGGACTGTAGAATCGGGAGATAAAGCAATCGTTAAAGAGCATATTATTTACAAGGAGTATTCTAAAATAGTCGATGAACTTACAAAAAGAGGGTACTTAGTGGGAACACCATTAAGTGAGGATAGCAGGATTATAGTGGCTTCAAAATACATTGGTAAGCACAGGCTATCGTTTAACATGTACATTGAAGACTATGGATACCATGTTGAGACTGATAGTATAATACCTTACCTTGGAGATTACTCCTCCATAGCCATTTTACGTAGGCTTAAGGAATTATTGAAGTCTACAAGATTGCTTAGAGCTGATGTATCAGAGGATAACTTTATTGTAGTTACAAGCGGTGTTTACGACTTAGACGAGCTATGGGAGGCTATGGAGGAGCTAGAGAGGTACTATCCACTCGTACTCGAAGAAATATTTAAAACGAATTAGTGGAGAAGGAGTGCGAAATTTTTTCTATTAAACTATTGTCTTCTCAGTATACTTGTCGAAGAAGTGCATTTTCTCTTCAGGGAATACCAGTTTAACCTTCTGTCCAGGCTCAAGCTTTAATCCAGGCGCTGATAGCACCTTTAGCAGCGTGTCACCTACTTTAACGTTTATCACAAGATCCCTACCTAGAGGCTCTATAACGTATACGGTGGCATCGATAGCATTATCCGCCTCACCGCTAGTAATAACCTTGATGTGTTCAGGCCTTATACCTAGTATTACATCTGTAGAGTTTGAGGCTACTAGTTCACCTAAGTCTTTCGAAAGTTTTAGCTTTAGGCCTTCTGATTCAAAATAGTATTCACCGTCTTCCTCAATAATACTTCCCTCAATAAAGTTCATTGGCGGGCTACCTATGAATCCTGCAACAAAGAGGTTTACAGGCTTATTGTAAAGTACTTCTGGTTCAGCATATTGCTGTAACCTTCCGGCTCTCATCACAGCTATTCTGTCTGCCATACTCATTGCTTCTACTTGGTCATGGGTAACATAGATCGTAGTTATCTTCAACTCTTTCTGAAGCCTCTTAATCTCAGCCCTCATCAACACTCTTAGCTTTGCGTCAAGATTGCTTAAAGGCTCGTCGAGTAATAATACATCGGGTTCTTTTACAAGGGCTCTACCAAGGGCCACACGCTGCTGCTGGCCACCTGAGAGCTGGGCTGGCTTACGGTTAAGCAGATTATCTATTTGTAGCAGCTTAGCTACTTCTTTAACCTTCCTATCTATCTCGTTCTTAGGCACCTTCTTTAGTTTCAATGGAAATGCTATGTTGTCATAGACAGTCATGTGTGGATAGAGTGCATAGCTTTGAAACACCATTCCAATATTACGGTCTTTGGGTGGTAGGTCTGTTACGTCTACTTCATCAAAAAATATCCTGCCCTTTGTAGGCTTATATATTCCAGCTATCATCAATAGTGTCGTCGTCTTACCGCATCCACTTGGGCCTAAGAGAGCTACGAATTCTCCGTCTCTCACCTCTAGGTTTAGATCAACCACGGCTTTAACTTTCCCGAAGAACTTACTTACATTGTCGAGTGTCACCTTAACCATATACTATCACCTTTTAAAGTCGGAACCCAAAGTCAGAACCCTATTATCATAAAATACCGTTTGGAGGGTATATTTTATTTAGTAAAGGAATGCAAAAATGGCTTATCTCTTTGGCTTATCTCTTTACGCCACCAACATAGATTCTTAATAATAGTCTCTGCGTCGTGCTAAAGAATATTAGTGTCGGTATGGTGAAGAATAATCCTACTGCTGCTAGCATACCCCAGTCAACGAACTTTAGCTCTCCTATTAAGTAGTATATTAGTACTGGTAGCGTATAGTATTGTTCTCTTACGACATAGGTGTAGACTAGTAGGAACTCGGTCCATCCCGAGAGGAATGCGAATATCGATATAGCTCCTATACCCGGAAGCACTAGTGGAAGAATAACGCTTCTCCAAACCCTCCACCGGGTACAGCCGTCTACTAGAGCAGCCCACTCAAGATCCCATGGTATTGCGTCGAAGAAGCCCTTAATAATCCATGAGGCCATCGGTACCTCTAGTCCAGCTTTAATTAGGATTATCCCTAGTAGCGTCATGTAGCCCTTACCGTAGAGCCCTAGCTTGTTCAATATAATAAATAATGCTATCAACAGAATAACACTAGGGAACGCATGTAATGCTATGATGAACTGCATTAACCCTATCCTGCCAGGGAAATTCATACGTGATAAAGCGTAACCAGCCATACTACTGATTAATACTTCTAATGCCGCCACGCCAAGTGCTAGGAATAATGTATTCAATGTTATAGGCCATATATTGGGGTACTCCTTAAGCCCCATCTTAAATGGTGCCCATAGGAACCTCCAGTTCTCTAGAGTAAAGCCTTGAGGTATTATGCCAAAGGTTACTTTAGCACTAAAACTTTGAGCCAATAGCCATAAGAACATTATCCAAACGGGTATTAAAGGTATGACGGCTACTACGATTACTATAACATACTTTATTATTGTTCTTATTTGTGCGTATCTTTTCCTTTTAGCTAATTCCTCGCGTGAGGGCTTGGGCAAGGGTGCTTATACCTCCACTCTACTTGGCTCCATTAACCTACGGAAGCCGAATACTTTGAAGTAAGCCACTATGAGCCCCAAGCCTATAGCTACAAGTACGAGCGATATTGCTGCTGCATAGCCGTACTGGTATAGGGAGAAGGCTTGAGTATACGCGTAGAGAGACCATACTGTTACTCCAGCAACCTTAGTAATACCTACTACCTCTGAGGGGCTGGCTCCCTGTGCTGCACCCCACACCATTAATATCACGTCATAGGATGCCAGGAGGCTGAGGGTTTGCCATGCTGTTACGAACATTATAGGCCACTTCATTAAGGGTATAATTATCCTCCTAGCCACCTGGAACTCTGAGGCACCATCAACTAAGGCTGCATTAATTAGGTCAGGTGGTATCGACTTAATTGCTGCCGTATATACTATCATACCAAAGCTAGCACCGATATAGCCGTTTACTATTATCATTAATATTTGGGAGTAGGGTTTATCGAGTAACCAGTTACTGGGAAGCCATGACTCCGGCACGCCAACTAGTCTAAGCAGTAAGTTAAGCATTCCATCACGGCTGACAAACCAGTTCCACATTAGGGCGTAGACTATTCCGGGAGTTATTCTTGGTAGGAGCCATGAAATCCTAAGTATCATTGAGACTAGCTCGTTCTTAACGAAATACGCTATAGCAATTGATAATATTAGTGAGAAGAAGGCATTAATTGCT
Organism: Pyrodictiaceae archaeon; assembly: GCA_040514295.1. Taxonomy (GTDB): domain Archaea; phylum Thermoproteota; class Thermoprotei_A; order Sulfolobales; family Pyrodictiaceae; genus JBEVCE01. The sequence continues at coordinate 5,586 of JBEVCE010000075.1, forward strand.
AACACGCTTCCAACATATACTATAGTTATCTTAGCTACCTCTAGTATATATGGGTCTTGCGCTAAGAATATTTTCTCGAAGTTGCTTAGGGTGAAGTGTACTTGCTGTGTAAAGAAGTCCTTAATGAATGCTAGAAAGTTCTTTAACTGTAAATCTGTAAACCCAAGATATACCGTTAAGAATAATGGGCTAATCCATGCTAATGCTATCATTATTAATAGCGGTGCTAAGAATAACCACGGCGTTATCTTGTGCATCGGTATAAGTAGTTTGCCCAAGCTACTACACCTCGATTCAGAGAGGTGTAGCCTTCTACCACGTCACTATCGTTACACCACTAGCTGCTTTATAATAAGGCATCTCCGTTTTAGTTAAGAAGGGGAAAACAATTAAAAAACATTATTTGTTATATCATAATGGTTGATATTAGCCTTTGATTATTAGCTGGTCTCCTAGTTGCGATTGAAGGGTCTTAATCATTTCATTTAATGCTTGCTCCGGAGTAGCTTCACCTTTCTCAACCTTAGTTATTGCCTCAATCCAGGCGCTCGTGTAGATGCCCCATTTTGGATGTAGTGGTTCGAAGCTTGTGTATTTTAGCATATATGCTACATCGTGTAGGAACTTTGACTTCTTATAGTATGGGTGTTCTACTGTTGTCATTCTCACGGGTAGGTGCCCGCTATTTACTGCATGCCTAGCATCTAGTGGTGGTGATGTCGCCAGCATTATTAGTATAAATGCTATTTCTGGGTACTTAGACTGACTTGTAACGTAGTATAGGTATGGGCTTGATAGGGTCATTGGCTTTAGTCCTGGTTCTGGTGCTGGTACTAGTGCGAAGCCTATGTTCTCCCACTCATAGCTCTCTGGCAGCTTACCTAGCTTCTCATGATAGGGTACCCTCTGCCACTCGGCCCAATGCCATGTGCCGCCGAACCAGAATAGTACCCTACCGTTTACGAAGTCGCTGTGTATCTTTCTCCACGAGGTACCTATCATATCAGGTGGTAGGACCTTGTCTACTTGAGCCATCTCATAGAGTAGTTTTAGTGTCTTAAGCATAGCATTTTTATCTAATACTAGTTTACCTGTCTTCGGATCTTGCAGTATGCCTCCATACTGGTAGTAGAGTATTATGAATGGTGTTCCACCAAAGTTTGGCCTGTGGTAGAAGCCCCATTTCACTAAGCCCTTCTCCATAGCCTCCTTGGCTACCTTTATTAGGTCTTTCAGCGTTATCTCGCCTTTTAGTATCTTCTCTGGCAAGGCATTGATCTCGTCTTCGCTCCAACCAAGCTTTCTTAGAACATCCTTACGGAAGTATAGTGGTCTTGCCTCAGTGTCTTGTGGTAGGGCCCAAATATGTCCCTTATACTTGACGCTATTCCATAGTGTCGGGTAAACGTCCTCTAGCCACATCTTGTACTTGTCGATATACTTGTCTAATGGTATTACATAGCCTCCATCTACTAGTTCTGGTAGGTTCTTCATAGCGATTATGTCTGGCGCCTCGCCAGCAGCAAACGCTGCCGTCAACTTGTCCATGTAGCCTCCTCTAAAGAACTGTGTTTCAACCTTGATTGTTACGTTAATGCCCGCAGCCCTTAACAGGTTATTAAGGTATTCTGCTGCACGTACAATGTTCTCCACTCTAGTGGTATCTACTGGCGAGCCAGATGCCCAGGCTTTGATAACTATTACTCCGCCCTTTGGCGCAGCTTGAGCTACTGCCTGCGTAATAGTCTGGATGAGCGTCTTCGTGACTGTTGCTGTAGCACCTGCACCCACAGTTTTGGTTACTGTGGTCGTGATTGTGGTTGCAGCTGGAGCTGCTGGCGCTGATGGTTTAATTACATAGCCTATTGGTATTCCTACTACTAGCCCTATTATAAAAAGTATGATAGCTAGAGCAACTGTCTTATTCATAGCCCTTGCACCTGAGATGGGACATTCATACCATGAATTCTAACTATTCGAATATTAGTAAGCTACATCTATTAATCCTTTACTACCATAAAACCCTTAGTGAATGTTGGGAAGTAAGAGTAAAAAGGTTCGCATCTACTTAGAGCATTGAAGGCGAGTAGCTATGCCTAGAACTATCAGAG
>JBEVCE010000076.1:0-26493 GCA_040514295.1 Pyrodictiaceae archaeon
CATCTAGCCATAGACGATCTAAGAAGACAGTATATGCAGGCGTTCCAGGCCCCGCTACAGCTACAGCACAGTCCCTATCCATACCAGCCCACAACATCCTATAACCTGCAGCAATCAAGAGTAAAGGATGGAGAAAGAGTAGAAAACCCTGTATAGATGAAGGAAGAAGCCCAAAGACTTACTAGGAACCGTAAAGAATTTACCTTAGTGTATTAAACCCATACACCCATTTATACTGGAGGCTGCGGGCCCGTCGTCTAGCCTGGTTAGGACGCCGCCCTGACACGGCGGAGGTCCGGGGTTCAAATCCCCGCGGGCCCACCATACCATCCATCCTCCTACTACAACTTCTCCTAGATGCTTATCCTCTTGTTCTCGGAGCTAGGCATATATTCTAGCGCGATACTCGTAACGCTAAAGGGTTAGGCGTTAAGGATCTCCAAAAGTAATTAAAAGTTATGCGGACAGCAATAGTCTTGAAAAAAGGGTAGCTAGCTACGTGGTTCGCGCAATAATGTTCAGCACAACACTTCTAGAGAATAACTTCCTCCAATTTTTCGGAACAGTTGAGCTGAGAGGCCTACTCAATACATCCCAAGGCAGGTAAAAGTACTTGGGCTTAAGCGCTCCTTCTGGCGAAGAGAGGTGCTAGTACTATGAGGGATGCTATGAGGGTCCAGGCTGGTGCTGGTAAACCCAGCACGGTATAAACGAGTGCACCGCGGGGGGAACCTGCTAAGAGATAGGCTACTACGGCTACAAGCTCACCAACAATGATCGAGGCTAATGCATATTTACCGCTACCCCTCACCCTCTCCGGAATGATCCATGCAATTATCGTTACTGGTGCAAGAGGTAGCAATAATAGTGATGACAGGACTGAGAGTTCTACTATAAAGCCTATCCGGGCTAATGCTATAAGGGAGGCTAGTAAAGCAGTAACCACTATGATTACTTTACCGAAGAGGAGGAGTTCTCTATCACTAGCTTGTCTCCTTAACTGTTTATACAAGTCTATGCTCCAGCTACTAGCGACACTTAGTATTATAGAGTCTGCTGTAGACACGGCTGCTGCCACAATGCTTGTGAAGACTATTGAGGAGGTTATGGGGTCAGCTAGTGATAGGAGGCTGGGAGTTACAGCATCCCTACCCTGTGCTGCGAGATTGGGGAGGATACCTAGCTCTGTTAGGCCACGGGCCAAGAGGCCTATCATGGTTACTATTGCCGTGAAGATGAAGCCGAACAAAGCGAAACCGGCAACCATCACCTTGTAGGCCTTCTTATCTCTAGGCATGTAAAGCCGCTGAACCACCTGAGGATTGGTAGCAGCGAAGAATACCCATGGTATAGTGTAGGCCACAAACACTATAGGGCTCCATGCAGAAGCCCCTAAGAGGCCCTTGGAGGCAAGCCTCTGAATAGCAGTGTTTAAACTTACTGCATGCCCTACATACCCCCATACAAAGAGCCATAAAAGTAGAAGAGATGCTGAAGCAATCATCCAGAAGCCTTGAAGAGCATCAGTCACCGCTACACTCCATAGACCCGCAAGGAGAGTCCATAGTAATATGACCCCTAATGCTAGGAGAACTCCATAAAAGTATCCTTGGCCGCCACTTAGTCCCGCAATAGCCTCTGCAACGCCCTTAACTTGTGCCGCTACATAGGGTAATAGGGAGACCATGTATAATATAGCAACCAGCATAGCTATGAGCCTAGAATCGTAAAGCTTCCCAAGCATCTCAGCCGGGCTGATCCAGCCATATCTCCTTGCAAGACTCCAGGCCCTAGGCCCGAGCGCTGCCAGCAACAGAAGAGTAGCAACGAAATATGACAGCTCAAAGCCCAGAGATGGGACACCAGTTACATAGGAGAGGCCCACAAGCCCTACAATCATGAATGCACTATACGTTGTTGCAGCATAGGTTAACGCTGCAAGAAGGCCTCCAAGCCTGTATCCTCCTACATAATAGTCTACAGCTCTACCTAGCCCAGCCCTCCTAGCTATATAAGCTAGGATAGAGCCCCCAGCGACATAGGCTACAAGTACTAAGAGGCCAAGCAAGAGCCGCTGTGCCAAGGCCCCTACTCCTCCATTACTTTATCAAGGCTAGCTAGAACTATTACGAGGTAGAAACCTGATGCTATAAGCCAGAACAAGTATAATCTTAAGTCATTAGCATTCGCCATGAACAGGTAAGGAACAACGTACATCGAGATAAGGACTATGAGGCCTACTAGTACTAGGATGCCACGAAGACTCATAAGGATCCCGAACACTTGTAAGGATATATGAATATTTAAATGTATTCCTAATTAGCTAGTAGCCTCGGTAGTATTATGCGGGGCACTTGTTATGCCTCGAAAGCCTATAGCAGATCCAATGATACTAGCCGCCATAGCTAACGAACCTGGACTAAGCATATCGGAATTATCCAGAAGGCTAGGTCTATCTAAGAGCACGGTATCCTCTGCCGTGAGAAGGCTTGAGAGAAAAGGGTTAGTGAAGAGGACAAGGAGAGGGCTGATCACGCTAATTTATCCGGTAGAGGAGGCTAGAGGAACAGAACAGAACAGAGTAGCCAAATTAGGTATCATTAGAGCTTTGGAGTATCCCTTTGTGATTGGCTTCTCCAAGAAAATGCGGGAGATCGGAATACATGTCAAGATAACAGTTTACGAGAATGGGCTTGACGCGACATTTGACCTGGTGAGGGGGAAGCTAGACCTAGTATTATCACCTCTCGTGACACAATTTTACTTCTATGCATTAACGAGAGCCCTCACCATAATTGGTGGAGGGGCTTACGGAGGCTCGGTAATTGTGAAGGCTAGGGTTCAAGGAGGCGAGGCTTATACTACCATGGCTTCAACCATGGAGGCTTGTCTAAACGCATCCGGCTTAATGAAAGGCATCGTGAAGAGGTATGCGTTTAGTGGCGACGAGATCCTAGAGGCTTTAGCCAAGGGTAAAGCAGCTTATGCTATCCTATGGGAACCCTATGCTAGCCGGGCAAAGGCTTACGGAAAAGAGGTGGCTAATTGTAGTGAGCTCGGGCTAAGCTACTGCTGTACACTAGCTTCAAGGAGAGGTATGAGCCTAGACTTATTAAGCAAGATGGCGGCCGCGTATAGGGAGGCGCTCGAAGAGCAACGTAAAAGGCCCTATAAGTGGCTCGAGGAGTATTCGAAGCTCATAGGCATAGAGCTGGAGGAAGCGAAAAGAGCCATTAAGAGATATAAATACAATGAGGCCTTAGATCCTAATGAGGCTGAAAAGAACTTAAGGCTAGCTGGAATAGCAACTCCCTCACCACATATAGTGAAATCAGCAATTCTAATAGTTTAGGGAGGAGACCAGTTGAAAGACTTAGGCTCGGATACGGCCACACTCTTCATTACTAGGTTGGGTTCTAGATAAGCCCACCTCTCCTCATCGCCTAGTAAATGATACTGCGACTACGCAACTATTATGTTCTTAGGTTTACCTATACTATGCCTGGGCGAGGAGACAAGAGAATTCTTACAATCTCCTCCCCTGGAGCTGGGGGATAATGCCGAGTAGAGTCTGTGTAGTGGGCTATGGACGCGTCGGAAGCTTAACAGCCGAGTTCGTCTCCAAGCATTATGACATAACGGTATATGATACTAGTGATAGGGCTGTAGAGAGAGCTAGACGTAGAGGTTTTGAAGCCCACTTATCAGATACAACAAGCAACACTGTTGTCTCTAAGATAGCCTCGCATTGCGATGTTGTGGCAACAGCTTTACCAAGCAATCGGGCTTTGGACGTGATAAAACTACTAATAGACTCGGGTGTTAACGCTATAGTAGATGTATCCTATATACCTGACCCAACAGTACTACGGAGGCCAGCAATAGATCGAAGGGTCAAGGTCTTTGTAGATGTAGGAATTGCGCCAGGACTCTCAAACATATTATTAGCTTATGGCTATAGACTCATGGAGAGGACAGAGTCAGCTATAATCTATGTCGGCGGCATAGCCGAGGAGGATGATGGTGTATTAGGGCTGGTGGCTTCCTGGAACATGGAAGATCTGCTTGAGGAGTACGTTAGACCTGCGAGAGCGAGGATTGCTGGGAGGCTTCGAGAGCTTAATCCTATAAATGACGCCATAAGAGTTAGGCTTGAGGGTCTTGGAGAGTTCGACGCACTTCCTACGGATGGGCTCAGGACGCTACTAGAAAGCTTCAGCAACATACCCACAATGATAGAGTATACGTTACGTTACCCAGGCCATTTAGAAAGGCTAAGGCTTTTAGATAAGTTAGGTCTGCTCGAAGGAGGCTATCGCAGCGTACACGGGCAGGCCGTCCAGCCCCGAAGCCTGCTAGCGAGACTACTGGAGGAAAAGCTACCTAGGGAGAAGGATAGAGTAATCTTGTATGTTGAGGTCAAGGGCTTGAGTAGCAAGGGTAGAATGGTATCTACGTTCCTATTAGACGAGAGGCAGAGTAAGCTAAAGACGAAGACACCAGTATTATCATATGTAACAGCTTTGATCCACTCATGGTTCGTGCTTAGAGCTGTAGAAGGCTATGGCCACATAGGCCTTAACACGCCAGAGGAGACGGGGCTTAACGCTGATGAAACGAAAAAACTCTTCGAGTACCTCGCAAGCCACGGGATTAGGGTTAAAACTAGACAATGCATTGAGGAATACTAGTAACCTTGTCAAGCTAAGCCTTAAAAGGGCTTTCCTAGACTCTTGCACGCCAAATAACACCTTCATCCCCGACAACAGGTTCCACTAGGCCATCCTCCTCGAGCCATGCAAGTATCGATTGCACTGCAGTCTTGTTTAGAAGAATCTGGCGGGGAGTAAGCTCAGCACTTGATAGCTCTTTAGTCAAGATGAGTGAAGCCTTCTCGACAGTCACGGGCTTTCGGCGTAGCAGCTCGAGTAAAACCTCCCTAGCCCTCTTAATAGCCTTAGCATTAGCTTCTAACAATGCCTGCGCTCGCCTACCTTCAACGATAGGGCCATGGCCTAACACTAGCCTATAACCTTCCTCTACAAGCTCCCTAAGCCTAGACTCTATGGTATCAAGCATTACTCTAAGGTCGATACCGAAAGGTATACCATATTTCTCAAGGACCTTCTCACCGAGAACAGCATCACCAACTATGGCAACACCATCCTCACTGCTAAGGAGGCCTGAATGACCAGGACTATGGCCAGGAAGGCTAATGGCTTTGAAGCCCCCAGGCAATGGGTTCCCATCAACGAAGTAATAGTCTACTCTCAGCCTTTGCATAGGTAGTGATGCAAGAGACTTTGAAACAAGCCCGCCAAATACTAGCGCTCTCCTCGCTACAGTATCCTCTACAAGTGTTATGCATAGTCTTGGAGCATAGAGTGGGCCCCAGCCTTTTTGAACAAGTCCTACCGCAGCTGCTAGGTGATCAGTATGCGCGTGCGTCAGGATGATAGCAGCCTCGCTGAATCCTAGCTTGCTTACCGAGAGCATAATAGCCTCTGCTCTATCCTCACCGATACCTGGATCAACGATTACGGCTCGATTAGCAATTTCATCAACAGCTATAACAGTGTTCGGGCTACCAGGAAGCAAGTATAGGTTCTCTGAGAGCCTAGAAAGACCAGCCTCCTTATCCAAAATACTCACCATAAAGGCCTACTGTACTCCACATTAGGAAGAGGCCTAGAAAGACCAAGTATTATAGGCTTACTCGAGGGATGCTACAGCCTTCCTGAGAGTACTAATACCATAATCTTTACCTCATCTCTTCATCTCTTATAACTGTACGTGCAGGCCATACAAACTAGTTTGCTTTGTTTCTTCAAAGCATATGGTCCTAGTTAACCTTTAATAATAAAGATTAACGTTAAACTAGAACCTGGTGGGAACGGGAATGGCATATACCAAGCCAATTATTAAGATAGCTCCACCAGGCCCTAAAGCTAAGGAGGTAATTGATAAGCACCATAAATTCATTGCGACTTCTACACATGATCCTAAGAGCTTGCCTCTTGTAATTGAAAGGGGTGAAGGAGTATGGCTTATAGATGTTGACGGAAATGTTTATCTCGACTTCACGTCGGCCGTTAGCGTGAATAACCTAGGGTACCCAACTCACCCTGAAGTGGCTAAGGCTATCAGCGAGCAACTATCAAAAATAGCGCATGCTGCTGGCACGGATTTTTACAATCCTTATCAAGTAGCGCTGGCCGAAAAACTCGTATCCATAGCACCCATAAAGACGGATACCAGGAAAGTATTTTTCTCGAATAGTGGAACCGAGGCTAATGAAGCAGCTCTAAAACTTGCTAGGTTTAAGACTGGGAGAAAATACTTCCTCGCATTCATAGGCGCATTCCATGGTAGAACCTATGGCTCGCTGTCACTCACCGCTAGTAAACCTATCCACAGAAAGAATTATATGCCGCTCACACCAGGAGTAGTCCATGTACCATATCCTAACCCGTATCGAAACCCATGGGGCATAGACGGCTACGAGCATCCCGACGAGCTTGTAAACAGAGTCATCGAGTTCATAGAATATTGGGTCTTTGAGCACTATGTACCAGCAGACGAAGTTGCAGCCATATTCGTGGAGCCTATACAAGGCGAGGGAGGCTACGTGGTGCCTCCTAAAAGTTTCCTACCAGAGCTTAGAAAGCTTGCAGACAAGTACGGTATACTGTTAATTGATGACGAGGTACAAATGGGGTTAGGCCGTACTGGTAAAATGTTTGCAATAGAACATTTTGGTGTCAAAGCAGATGTAGTGAGCCTCGCTAAGAGCCTTAGCGGCGGAGTAGTGCCCATAGGAGCAACCATATTCCGTTCTGACCTCGACTTTGAGCCTGGAGCCCACAGCAATACCTTCGGAGGCAACGCCCTTGCAAGCATAGCCGCTCTTAAGACCATAGAGATCATAGAGAAGATTCTACCAAGGATAAAGAGCCTGGAGAAGATATTTAGGGAGAGGCTTGAGGAGATAAAGGAGCGATATCAGCCCATAGGCGATGTAAGGGGGCTCGGCCTAGCCTGGGCACTAGAGTTCGTTAAGGATAGGAGGACAAAAGAACATGATGCTAAGACAAGGAACAAGGTAATTTACGAGGCGCTTAAGAGGGGGCTAGTCTTACTAGGATGCGGCAAAAGCACTATCAGGATTATACCACCACTAATAATAACCGAGGAACAGGCCAAGATGGGACTAGATATACTAGAGGATGCTATAAAAGCAGCCATAGGATGATAGGCCTATGGGGGATTACTTAGAAGACGAGGCATGGCTAGAGAGGCTGGCTCGTAGCTCCAGAGGATGTATAAGTTATAGCTCAGTAGACAAGCTGATAGAATGCAGCCAGAGGCTAATAAAAGGGCTAGGTTGCAATACAGATGCCATAAGAGTTGTCCTCAAAGCAGATAAGGAGGGGCTTAGACTGAGTATACCTGTATCGCAACTACCTGAGGCATGGCATAACCTTTTACATGTGATATGTATAGGAGACTACACGGTCTACGAGGACTTTATCCCACGTAGGGGATGGAGGGTAATCGACGCCGGTGCTTATCTAGGCTTTTACACTTGTTATGCAGCACTAAAGACTAAGCAAGAGGGGCTAGTGGTAGCCGTCGAGCCTAATCCCCTCGCTAGAGAATGGATATATGTTAATGCGGCCTCTAATAGGCTAGAGGACCGGATAAGAGTTGACCCAAGAGCGCTCTCCAGCTTAGCTGATACTATAGCCGAACTCTACATCCCCGAATACTGGGCTAATTCCAGTCTTCTAGAGAACTATAACCCCGGAGGCTATACAGCTCCTAAAAGAAAAGTAAAAGTGAGGACTATAAGCCTTGAAAGACTTCTAAGAGAGCACGGCCTTGATAAAGTCGATTTACTAAAAATGGATATAGAAGGTGTAGAAGGAGAAGTCCTAGAGGCCAGTACACCGCTTCTAAAAGATAAGGTCATAGATAGGCTTGTGATAGAGGTACACCCACCTTATACCACCACCAAAGCCATTACCAACATATTAAAGGAAACAGGATATAGAATAGTAGGAGAGAAAGTCATAGGACCTAACCAGGCCATAGTATATGCCACGAGGTAAACTCAGAGAGGAGCTATGCCTTGGCTAAAAGGGAAAGAGCAATTACCAGGTATAAGATTCTTACAGAGACCGGACTACTAAGGCTTCTCGTAATACTCTATGAAAATGGAGAGATGCCGCTACACAAGCTAGTGTCGTATGGAATAGGGGTTGGTGCAGCCTATAGGGGGTTAAAGAAAGGGCTTTCAATGGGACTCGTAAAGTTCAAAGAATGTAGTATTACGAAGAATTGCATAGCATTAACGGAGAAAGGTGTTCGAGTAGCCCGGCTCCTCTCAAAAGCCGTTAGTGCCATAGTTGAGGACTAAGCTAAGACCTCTTGTAGTCGTCTTGCGTATTCTCCTAGAATCCACGTCTTCCTGATAGCATAGTTTAATGGGATTAGGTCCAGCCAAGCCGATGTAGTTATGAGGATCTTGTCTTTATCCTTTAGGGCCTTAGCTGTTTCAAGGACTATGGAGGAGACCTTATTGTAATCGTCAACGTATATATCTCTAGCCTGTATAACGCCGAGACCTAATGAGAAATCAGCAGTGCCCTTCTCTGAAACAAGTTCTAAAGCCTTCTTAGGGGAATCAGCGAAATCAATAACTATGTAGTCAGCTTTAATATTTAATAGTTTCTCGTAAACTTGTTTTGCCGGGACACTATATGGTATGGAAAGGCGAGTTGATGCACCCATTTGCTTGGCCTTCTCGAGAATATCGTTTATCAATGGAGTATAGTCTTCTAGTTTCTCGGGAGAAGCATCTACGTCACCTATAAGGGGCTCGTCGAGCTGGACTACGGCTGCTCCTGTCCTAACAGCTTCCTCAACCTCCCTGGAGAGTATTCTAGCAACTATTTTCGCTAGCTCTAATTCCTCCAGCCCCGTATTGTTCCTTGAAAGCCCCACTAAGGTATAGGGGCCTGGTAGCACAACCTTTACTTGTGCAAGCCCCTCTATGAGCCCTTTAACCCATGCCACCCTAGGGGCTAATACGAGACGTTGAGGGTCAGGCGGCTCGACAAATACCGGTATCCTGTAGAAGAAGTTGTTGTCAAACCATCTTAGAAGGCCATCGACATAAACTCCTCTCCATGCTTCAACAAAAGGCCTGAAGAGGTCATGCCAGTCGAGCATGCCATCAACTACGTTTGTGAGACCTGCTCCTAGCTGAGCCCCTATGACCATTAGGCTATCCTCCTTAAGAACCTCCCAAAGCAGTGTCAAGCTCTCATTACCAACTTCCTCTACTCTCCTCATAATCCTTCTCAGCCTACGGCTACGCGGATAACCTCCTAAAACCTCTGCTTCAACCTGCATGATTAACCCTCCTAAGCGTCTATGGACCTATACAAGCACGATTCTAGGATCTAATCAACTAGGGCCAAGACTGAAAAGTGTTACTAAGCCCTAGTCCAATAGTCCATGCCAGATGGCTAAATCTTGGCTAATGGGGCGGCTAGTGGCAGAGGAGCTATTAAGAGAGAACCTCCTACAGGAATTTGAGAGGCTTACAGCATATGGGAAAAGCGAGTGTAAAGTAGCGAGATTTGATACCTTCATACCTCTATTACCTTATCCTCCAGGAATCCCTTATCCTGAGAACCTCATAATGCTTATTGACGCGCCATCCGAGCTTAGGATATGCAAGGAGCCTACTCCAGGCCTTCTTGACGAGATAGTGGTTGAGACTAGGACTCTACATATCTTCCCACTAGAATATATAGCCAGCATGTTGTCATACTTAGTGGTAGAGGGGGAAAGAGAAGAGGATTGCATAACCCGTGCCCTGGCTAGGAGAAGAACTACGCTATGCATTGCTGGCAACGCTATTCCCTTACGATTATCAGGAGTTAGAGTAATACTTGCAAAACCTTATAGCGAGGTTCTACAGCGGATACTGGACGGCAAGTACTACGAACTCGTCAAAGGCTATTGGAGGATCCTAAAAGAGGTAGTAAACGGTACAGCTGAAGATGGCATTGGATTCCTCGAGCTACTTGCCTATAGAGCGTATAAACAACTACTCGGCGGCATTCATCCCATCGGCTTATGGCTAGAAAAATTCTATAGACTAGGCCTCATATTCATAGTGGTGCCACCACCCTATAATCTTATAATAATAGTTATCGAAGACTACCATGACCTATATCTTGCCATGAAGTTGCTCGGAGACTCTTCCATGCTCTTAATGGCCGAACTCTTCTAGAACTAAGGCTTTTTTAATCATCAATATGTACCATGATTCCTAGGGTTGAGCGGGGCTGTGATCTTAAGAATAAGTGTCAGATGCCTCATTGTCAAAGAAGGGAGCATACTCGTACAACTTAGCAAGCATGGTGACTTCTATAGGCTACCGGGAGGTAGGCTTAGACCCGAAGAGACCATCCTACATGCGCTAAAAAGAGAGATAAGCGAGGAGTTAGGTATAGAGATAGACGAGCCTAAGAAACTAGTCTATGTCGTAGACTCATTTTATAAAAGGAGAGCTAACGTAGTACATGAGGTTAGCCTCTATTTCCTATGCGATATAGGCGATAATGTAAAACTAAAACCACGAGAAGAACATGTCAAGGTTAAATGGGTAAAACTAGAGGATATAAATGAGGATAATTTTAGGCCTAAGAGCTTAGCCGAGATATTAAAACATGATGCTCTAAAAGGCTTCGAAGAGGACACAAAGTATGTTGTTAATATCGAGGTCGACTAGGCTTTAGGAACTATATTTTGAGGGAGACACCCTTGGGATATATGTAAGCTGTTCCACCTATAGCCTGGCCGGGAAGGTTTGGTTTGAACACCGCTATAACCACGTTATTTGTGCCATGAGTTGATACTATCTTACCACGGTAAACATTGCCATGGCTATCCTTGTATATTATCCTCCACCCTATCAGCCTCGATGTCTCCCCACGGGTACGCATACCATCGACCGCGACAAGCACCTTATTCTCATACTGTGTATTGCTTCCCCTCTGGTAACCTAGTATGACGCCAGTATAGACGTGGATCTTATCCTCTCCGCTCAAGCCTTACACCCCACCCTACCTGATACATGTGATGTAAAGGTCTAATCATATCCTACCAAAATAAAAGTTACCACCGACTATGCCCAATCTTTTATTCTACGAGAATATCTTACGGCATATATTAATGGCGGGAAGAGGAGGCCTATAAGTAGTAGGATCCATAGGAGAGTCTGCATAGGGGCTAGGATCAGCTTGTTTGCCAGCGTCAGTAGGAATATTAAAGCGAATATCGTGTCAACTACCAGGAAGATAAGTATATAGCCATAGTATTGAGGCGGTAACGCTGCTCGCGCATAACCTCTAGGAGGATTCGCTGCCTCGTAGCGTAGTCTTTTAAGTGGATGCTCTGGCCCCCGGATAGCCAAAAGCGCTATCCACACCACGAGCAGTATGCCTAGTACCACTAGGACGAATGTCACAGCCAGCGATACCGTGGCAGCCAAGCTAACCATTCCTACCGCCCCTAGCACTCCTCCTCGACAACTACTCCCTTAGCACCAGGATTTAAAATATAAGCCCGAACTGCGTAACGTTTTAGAGCCTTTACTATGTTCTCGGCCTTATCTTCCTCAGCTAGAGCTATTATTGAGCCCCCTAAGCCTGCCCCAGTAATCTTGGCTCCCAGTGCACCAGCCTTCCTAGCCTCATAGGCTAGCCTCTCGAGTTCCGGAGTAGAGACGCCCATAGCATTAAGTAATCCATGGTTTAGATCCATGAGTTCACCTAGCCTAGTGACGTCACCTGACTCTAAGGCCTTCATAGCCTCCATTACAATCTCTTCTGCTAGGCTATATACATTGTCTCCTATTTTCCCAAGCCTCTTCTTACGTTCAAGAACAAGCTTGACAGCAATCCCTGTATTCCTAACGATACCCGAGTCAGCTACTATGAGTACTACGCCATCAAGTCTAGGAGTTAACTTACGTAAAACACCTTTATCCCTCCTAAAGAATAATACTCCTCCATGTACTGCTATCGCAACATCTACTCCGCTAGGTTTACCGTGGATTAGCCTCTCACCGTATAGTGCAATCCTCTCGAGGATGGAGGGAGAAGGGCGGAGGCTAGCAAGACCTAGATACGCTGCCGTAGCGGCTACCGAGACAGAAGCACTACTCCCCATCCCTGAGCCCATGGGGATCTCGGAGTCTATTATGAGTCTAGCAGGCCATATCCTGCCAAGCTCTATCCCAACACCCTTTATGATTTCACCAATAAAGCATAACTTGCTGTCACTACACTCAGGCCATACTATGCCTCTAGCGCTAAGGTTCTTCGAATAGGCCTCAACAATTGATGAGCGTATATCAAATGCTTTGACCCTAGCGTACAAGTCTACGGCAGCCACAATAGCTGGCTTACCCTCGACTACGAAATGCTCGCCAAACAATATGACCTTGGCTGGTGCCTTAGCGGAGGCGCATCTGGCCATAAAGCTTCACCATATCGAAACCACATATCTAGATCCCTCGCGTGCCCAGTGAGGCCACCTAGACGACTGAGCCTTAAAAAAGGAAAGTAAGAGATTGGAGAGGCGAGGCCGCCTGAAACCCTATGGAGAGAATAAATGATGTCTAGTAGCAGAGAGGGGAACAAGGGTAGGGAAACGGGACTTAAGAGAAAAAAAGGTTTTAGGAGGTTTCTCCTAAGGAATCCCTGTTACTGGCAGACCGGATAGTCGTCGGGTACCTTTGCTCTAAAGTATTTGCCTGTATCGGGGCTCTTGAATAGGCCTATCTTTACACCCTTCCTGCCCTTGGGAGCTAGGGTCCAGACCTTTATGGGTGTGAGCTCTACCTCCTTGTTTGTAGTTGGGTCACGAACCTTTACGGGCTTCTCACACGCCATATTTACTCACCCACCTCTCTACACTCTTTTAGCCATGTTTAACGGTACATACCACTTGCCGTATATAATCTTTACGTTTGCAGTGTGCTGGGGTACTAGAAGCCTCTGCACCAGGTACTGGGAATACGTGGATATTACCGCCGAGCTTAAATAATGAGAACAGTGGAAGCTGTTAGCCCAGAATATGCCTATCAAATAGTATTCCCACGTAGCTCTGATCCTGTGATTGGTGTCAGCCTGGTGTTACAAAGGCCCTATAAGTATTATCGGCCTCGGCTCCACCATTATCCATTCGCCCAGCATACCGAGTCGGGGATAGCGTATAAAGTACCCTCCCTTGGACACCAAGCTTTTTAGCTAGAAGGTCGGCATCCTCCCCCTGGGGCTTCTGGCGAGGGCGATACTTCTTGACATGCCCATCAGGATGTATGCACGGTATGATACTTGTTGGTAGACTGGAAGAGGCTGCAGCAAGAGCTGCTAAATGGCTGTTAGAGAGGAAGCCCATAAGGTCCATCCGTGACTGGGCTATCTCGTTCAGTCTATGGCCTGTACATTTGACTACAAGCTGTTGTGGAGCAGAGTTCGCCGCCTCCTATGCACCGAAATACGATCTTGAGAGGACAGGTAGCCTACCTTTCACACATCCACGTAACACCAATCTTATTCTAGTCGAGGGTACGCTTACAAGGAAGATGGCTAGAGCCGCGAGAGTAACTTGGGAACAGATGCCATGGCCAAAGTTCGCCATAGCTATGGGGGCTTGCGCTTTCACGGGAGGAGTATTCTACAACAGCTACAACATTGTTATGGCACACAAGGTGTTACCCATAGAAGTCTATATCCCTGGATGCCCGCCAAGGCCGGATGCTGTAGCTAACGCTATACTATCCTTGCAGAGAAAAGTTAGGAGAGGAGAGTGGAAGATGCGCGACGTCGAGGACAAGAGGTTCATCGAGGAGCTGATGAGGCCTATCTATGAGGAGGCAGAAAGGTTTAAGAAGCAGTTAGAAGAGCTAGCTATGGCCAGAAGAGGTTTTTGAAAGAAAACTACTCCCATCTTATTTCTTGGTGCCCGCTTCACTCTCCTTGGGCTTTAACTCTGGCTTCAACTCCCATATAGGCTTTGAAGGCTTTGTTGACATGAAAGGCTCTTCTCTAACCCTATAGTCTTTTCTAAGCGGATATAGGTTATCCGGCCAATCTGGAGGCAAGAGTATCTTCCTTAAATCAGGGTGCCCCTCAAATCTTATTCCTAACATCTCGTGCTCCTCACGTTCCTGTAGTATCGCTGCACCCCATAAATCATGCAGGCTTGGTACAACAGGGTTATCTCTAGGTACTAGTGTTTCAAGCGCAACAACCCTTCCAGGATCCTCGTACTTCTCAAAATGATAGACCACACGGATCTTCTTCTCCTTAAACTCGTCTATACCGGTCACTAGTATTAGCCTATCGTAGCCAAGTTCCTGCAGTCTCCTAGCAGCTTCCTTAAGCTTATCGGCTGGTACCCTTACCGCTACAAAGTTCTTACGTTGCTCTATAGCCTCTATTAGCCCTGAAAGGGCTAACTTTATCTCGTCGACCGGGCTAGACAATAGCGACACCCGTTAAGTATAACTGGTGCCTGGAGCCTGCTTAGCATTTTTTATTCTGTGGAATCAGTCCTCTTTATACCTGGCGTTATCCTGAAGAGTGGGGAGAGGCGAGCACTAGTGCAGCAAGTGTTGCCTGGCATCGTTGGCAGAGAGGTTGGCGAGAAGGAAGGACTTAGAGTAATGGAGCTATACGTAGGGCCCCAGCATCCAGCTTCAGGACATTTTAGACTAATAGTATATCTTGATGGTGACATAATAGTTGATGTTGACCCTGACCCCGGTTGGGTACATAGGACCATGGAGAAACTAGCCGAGACACGCGAGTACATAAGGGGGATCCCCCTCTTTGAGAGAATGACCATAATAGATTCATGCAATATCACTCTACCCTATGTTGAGGCCATAGAGAAGTTAGCAGGCATAGAGCCTCCTCCTAGGGCACAATACCTACGCACAATATTATGTGAGATAAATAGGATCTCAAGCCACCTATACGGGTTAGGCATAGGAGGCATATTCTTGAACCATTCCACGATGTATATGTGGAGCTTTGGTGACCGAGAAATCTTTCTACATTTAGCCGAGAAACTCACAGGGGCTAGGCTTACACATACCTATGTGATCCCAGGTGGTGTGCGCAGGGACCTACCCCAAGGCTTTCGCGACGACTTCGAGAAAGCCAAGAGATACATGCTTAGAAGGCTTAAGGAATATGATAAGATATTTTTCTACAACCCAATGATAAGATCTAGGCTAGAGAATATAGGAGTACTTGAAACCGAGAAAGCCAAGAACCTTGGAGTAGTAGGACCAAACCTACGTGCAAGCAAAGTATTCTACGACGCTAGAATAACGGGTTATGCTGCTTACAATGAACTAGATTTCACACCTGTCGTAGGCGATACAGGTGATGCCTTAGAGAGAATATGGGTTAGGTTACGCGAAATAGAGGTCTCCCTAGAGCTAATAGAGCAAGCCTTGAGAGAAATACCGGAAGGAACGATACTAGCCGACCGCTTTATGAAGATGCTAGGACCTAATCTACGAAAGATAGTCATTGAGGAGGGCAGGACAAAATTTCCAGGCGCGATGGCAACACTTAAAGTTCCTAGGGGCGAAGCTATAACAAGGGCCGAGGCAGGCCATGGGGAGATAGTCTACTACGTAGTATCCGATGGAACCGATAAGCCTTATCGAGTCAGATGTGTATCTCCAAGCTTCCGTAACATAATACTTTTCAAGGAGCTGCCCAAGGGTCATAGGCTTATGGATCTTCCTGCAATATATGCGAGCCTCGACTATTTCCCGCCTGAGGCTGATAGATGAAGAGCCCTTGGCGGGGGTGATAGAGGAGAATGGCTGATTTAATAACCGTGGTTAGATTTATACTTAGTCCCCCCATCCTCGCACCTATAGTCTATCCAGGCCTCATTGTAGCCCTCATAACAGTCCTCATAGTTATCTGGCTTGAGAGGAAGTTTGCCGCACTAGTACAGCTTAGGATAGGGCCCTACTATGTGTCAAGACAGCTTCACGGAGCACTTCAGCTAGTCGCTGATGGAGCTAGGTTCTTCTTCCAGGAGGTAATAATACCTATCACTGTTGATAGGAGAGCCTTTGTACTCGCCCCCATCCTCTCGCTCGCCTTCATTTCCTTATCCTTTACAGTTATACCAGGCGGGCCTGGGGTCTATGGCTTCTACTCACCCTATAACCTATTAATAGCATTAGCTGTAACATCGCTAGGCCCGATAATGGTTCTCGTTGCTGGCTGGGCTGCAAACAACAAGTTTACATACATTGGTGGTGCACGTGAGGCGCTTCTAACTATGGCTTATGAGCCCCTCTTGTTCGCAGGCGCCTTCGCCGGAGCGTTGATGTATAATAGCCTTGACCTCAACGTCATGGTTGAAAAACAAGCCTCAACAGGTATACCAGGGATAGTGGCTAATCCGTTAGCCGCCCTCCTATTCCTCCTGGCAATGATGGCTGCTACTGACCGTATACCCTTCGACATAGTACTTGGAGAACAAGAGATAGTCAGCGGGCCTTATACGGAGTACACGGGCATAATGTATGGGGTCGTGATGGGCCTCGACTACATAAAGCTTTACGCACTATCACTCATATTCACCGACATGTTCCTGGCTGGATGGGCCCCATTCAACTCTATGCTCTTAGGATCCATAGTAGTTTATGTTAAGACTTTCATAGTAATAGCCGTAGCCGTATTCATGAGAACCGTCTATGGTAGGCTTAGGCTTGATCATGCACTCGACCTACTATGGTCCAAGCTCATCCCCCTTGCTTTTGTAGCCACCTTAATCTCCGTCGCATCCTCAATGATATACCCATAGGGCAATGTAATGGCCAATGAGAGGGTGAAGGAAAGTGCCTGGAGTCGTAGTGGACGAGAATGCCAGGATAGAGAGAGTACGCGTGGGCGGGAAGGAGTATAAGGTCATAATGCCGGGCCCTGGTGTTAGGAAAGGGCATGGCGTGGTTAAAGGGCATATTGATGCGATAGCAGCTGCTTTATACCGTGCTGTTAAGAAGCCTATGACTCTAATGATTCCCGACGTCCATGAACTCCTGCCGCCGCGTTCACGGGGCGTAATACTGTTTGACTACGATAAGTGTATTGGCTGTGGTCTTTGCGCTCGCATATGCCCTGCAAGAGCCATTAAGATGTACAAGGTACCAGGAGATAAGAAGATTAGGCCAGGCTATGACATGGGTAGATGCATTTACTGTGGTTTCTGTGTGGACATATGCCCTGCTGAGGCGTTGAAGCACTCGTGGCTTCAAGACCATGTCTTTGACAAGATAGAGGATATGAAGATGGATCCCATCGACTGGGCCAAGTTCAGCAAAGAGACCTTGAGAGAGGAGGAAGAGAGAAGAAGAAAGTATAGGCTCGTGGTGGCTGTTCTCGACGAGGAGATAGGCTTGAGATATGAGCCCGTGAAGGATGAAAAGGCGTAGACATTTGGTGAGATCAACATGATGGAGCTAGATCTCTTCGTGGCACTAATTGCCCTCGCGACAGGTCTTGCGTCAGCTATAGGTATAGTTGTTGTGCGTAGGAGTTTCTATGCCATAATTTGGCTGGCGTTTGTCGGAGTAGCAACAGCCATGGCTATGGTGGTCATGGGGTTTACTTATCTAGCTATATTCCATTTACTAATATATGTTGGTGCAACTATTGCATTCCTAACCCTAGTTATGACTGCCATCGGAGAGCAGGAGGAAGCTAAGCCTAAACATAGCCTAAGCGCTGCTATCGTAGCAGCTATAGCCGCTGTAGCCGTAACAACACCCGCAGCTATTATGGCTAGTAGCCCGGGTCCTTATAGCCTAAGCCAGGTTATTGGCCATAGAAGTGACCTGGCCTTGTGGGTCGAGGTTTCTCGTAGGGTTTTCGTAGACCTCTGGCCTGCCACCGTTTTTGCCCTCATTGCGCTCGTAGCCATGCTTGTAGAAGTTGTAGCTGTAGCAAGAAAGAGTTGAGGGGGTGGCAAAAGTGATACTAATGGTTATAGTCTGGCTAGCTGCGCTACTAGTAGCATTAGGAACTTATGGTGTACTTACGTCACGTAATATGCTAAGAGTATTAGTCTCAATAGAAACCGTGTTTAATGGTGTGATCCTCGTTGTGCTAGTAACTATACTTTCATCTGTACGTGTATCTCCTTCACCGGTTATTGACGCTAGCATGCTCATACTATTTGCGATCATACTCACTGCTGTGGAGGTAGCTGTACTCGCATCTATAATACTCCTATTGTTCAGAACCAAGAAATCAGTCATGGTTGAGGATACAAGAGGACTTAGGGGGTGAGGATGGGATGGTTTCAGAGATAGTATTAGGCGCTCCCATACTATGGGCTTCTATAGTAATACCATTTATAGGCGGACTCTCTTCGGCCTTAGCAGGTAATAGGATGAATGGGAGACAGCATACCGCGATAAACTCTGCTACATGGCTTATAAGCCTAGTACTAGTAGTATACGCTTCAATCATACTCTACACGAGTGGCGCTAATACGATAATAGACCCAGGTTATGGCAAGGTACCTGGTATAGGATGGTTCGCACTATTCCTCGACGGAGTATCAGCCGCGCTAGCAATATCTATTGCCACTGTATCTCTAGGTATTGCAGCATACTCGTACCACTATATGAAGCATAGGTTTGAGGAACTGGGCGTAGGAGAACCATGGGGAACCTACTTTATACTCTACCAGCTCTTCACCATAGGGATGCTAGGCGTAGTCTATGCTAATAACACTATACTCTTCTATCTATTCCTCGAGATAACACTAATACCTAGCTTCCTCCTAATAGTCTTGTATGGTTACGGCGATAGAGTGAGGATAGGTCTACTCTATTTAGTCTGGACTCACGTAGGAGCCGCACTTTACTTGATAGGCTCATTGCTAATAGGGTTCACAACCACCTTCGATTATTATGTACCTGGTATAGGATATACAGTAAACATTGAGGCCTCTATGCCCGCCATTTATGCTATAATAGCCTTTGTACTCCTAGTCGTAGGGCTCACTATTAAGGGGGCTCTCTTCGGATTCCACATGTGGCTTCCATACGCACATGCAGAGGCGCCTACGCCTATATCAGCTCTCTTATCGCCACTACTCATAGGCCTAGGACTCTATGGGCTCTTTAGGATCGTTTATGGGTTCTTCCCGGGCCTATGGAGCCATGCAGCACCTGTCCTGATCGCATGGGCTTTCATCACCATGATATATGGTGGCTTCCTGGCCTATACTCAGAATGATGTTAAGAGGTTCCTAGCCTATAGTAGTATTTCGCAAATGGGTTACTTGATGCTGGGCCTTGCTACAACTAGCTATGCTGGTATAGCTGGAAGCATGTTCCACTATGTTACTCACGCTTTTGGTAAGGCTGTTCTCTTCGGAATAGCCGGCGTACTGATAGTGACGGCTCATACCAGGGACATGAACAAGATGGGTGGCCTCGCGGGCAAGCTGCCCTATGCCGCTGCACTCGCGCTACTAGGATTCCTTCATATAACTGGGATCCCGCCCACCATGGGGCTGTGGAGTGAGTATCTTATAGCCCGTGGCCTCGCTGAGTGGAGTGCTGGGCATGGGACAGGGGTTTTCGTGACAGCACTAGTCTTGTTCATGACAGCCGTGGCTATAAGTACTGTCTACAGCTTCGTCGGCTTCAAGAGGATATTCTTGAGCGAGCCAGGCGAGGCATATAAGCATGTAAGTATGACAGAGCCGAGCGTCATGATCGCTTCTCTAGCCTTCCTAGGCATCTTAGGTGTCTTCTTCTTCGTATTTCCTACACCCGTCCTCGACGTGCTCGTTAAGACCGTTAGAGGGATGTACGTACTTAAGCTTGGAGGGGGGTGATCTGGGATGAATGCTGCTGGTGAATGGATGTTTGCGGCTGTAATAGCACCCTATCTAGCTGCACTTGTAGTAATACTTATACATAGGGCTAAATGGTATGCTATTGCCTGGACAGGGGTAGCAGGCATAGCCGTATCGGCAATCGCATCGGTACTTGCATTTATCAGTGCTAGTCATGGTGCTACTGAAGGGTTCAAAGCTGCATGGGTTCCGAGTCTCGGGGTAGAGTTCTCGCTTAGAACAGACTTCCTATCCCTAGTAATGGGCATAGTTGTGTCATGGCTCTCGTTGCTAATAGCAATCTATAGCGTAGAGTACGTAGGTGCATGGAACTCTGTATGGTACTGGTTCTTCTTCACCTTCTTCGTCGGTAGTATGCAGCTACTGGTATACGCTGACGATCTCTTTGCCCTCCTTGTGGGCTGGGAGGGCACAGGGCTAGCGAGCTATGCCCTGATAAGCTTCTACTATGACGATAGGAAAAGCGACTGGGTCGGCGATCCAGGAAGAAGAGCATTAGGCGTCCCCATGTGGTCTCCGCCGACGCATAGCGGTATAAGGGCTATAGTCTTCACTAGGCTGGCTGATGGCGGGACACTTATAGGTATAGGCCTTATACACGCTGTCCTAGGTACTACGAGTATGGCTGTACTCGAGCACCTAGTGCCAAGCGTCATCGGCTATACTATCGAGAAGGGCATACTAATACCGTTCATAGTAGCATTCTACCTGGGAGCACTCGCCAAGAGCGCACAATTCCCCTTCCACGAATGGCTTGTCACCGCAATGACTGGCCCAGCACCTGTCTCGGCACTAATACATGCAGCAACCATGGTCAAGGCTGGTATCTACTTCGCACTCAGGTTCACGCCATGGATAGTTATGGGGGCGGCTACTGTCGGTGTTCTAGCTGAAACAGGGCTTGTCTATAACTGGTTCCTATGGATAGCCTTATTGACAGCTTTCGCTACAGCCTCGATGGCCATAGTTGCTAGAGAGCTTAAACTTATCTGGGCATACTCGACAGCCAGCCAGCTCTCCTACATGTTCGCTGCCGTGTTTGGAGCCGCCGTCGGAGCATCTGCATATGCATTGGCGGGGCCTAGTACTAGTATTGTAGGCGAAGTATTAGGTGGCGTATTTGGCGGTCTCTCACACCTGATATCGCATGCTGTATTCAAGGCCGCGTTATTCCTTACCGCTGGAGCACTAATACATGCCGTACACTCAAGGTACATTACTGATATGGGCGGGCTTAGAAAGAGCATGCCTTATACATTCATAGCTGCGCTCCTAGCCGGGCTAAGCCTTGCAGCAATCCCGCCATTCTCGGGCTGGTGGAGCAAGGACTCGGTAATAGCCTCTATATCGGCTGCAGGGCCTTGGGCTACCACTGCCGCCCTCATAACAGCTGTACTGACCGCCTTCTACACTATAAGGGCATTAGTATACATATTCTCCACTAAGCCAACAGGAAGAGAGGCCCATGGACACGAGCCTGGCTGGCTGATGAGGGGCCCCTACTTATTCTTAGGGCTCACAAGCATAGCGCTAGGCCTTATTTGGCCCTTCCTGATGGAGCCTGGCGTGGCCGAGGGGCTAGGCTATCACCCTGAGAGGACATCGTTAACACTCATGGTTACAGGGACTGCCGCTGCTCTCGTTGGAGCCGGTATTGCCGGCCTCTATCTAGCTGGCTGGAAGCCCTGGAGGACAATAGAGGCTAGTAGCGTGCTTAGAGGACTACACACATTCCTATATGACAGGTGGTTCGTAAATGCCTTGATATATAGGCTAATAGTATATCCTGTTGAGAGGCTGGCATTCCTGCTAAGAGACTATATGGAGTACGCTATAGACACCACGTACCACGTGATAATACCTGCTAGTGTCCGGGGGCTCGGGGGAGGAGTTAGGAGTGTGCACAACGGTGATCTTTCAAGGTATTTCGGGCTTTTAATTCTAGGACTGATAGTCTCCGTACTCATAGCTTACTACGTTGTACTAGCTTATGCCATAGCGGGGTGATGTAATATGGTGTTGAGCGTGGCCGAGGCGCTAGTACTTAGCATTATAGCCTCGCTTAGTGTAGCTGGCTTGGTGGCCCCCCTAGGACCTCGTAGCTCTAAGGCTATAGTATTAGCTATGCTAGCTTACTCCTTTGCTGCAACACTAGTACTTACAGTATTTACATCTAGGCCTATAGGGTTATTTGGCGGTGTGCTCGTCCTAGACAAGTTCTCCTTACTAATTACTGCTGGGCTTACGCTAGCAATATTATTAGATGCTATAGGCAGCTACAGGGTCACAGAGGGATGGAGTGCTGTTGAGGCCCTCTACGCTGTCTCGGCGCTAATAGTTCTTGGCGTTTATGCTATAGGCTTTTCACTAAACCTAGTCACAGCCTACGCTGCATGGATACTTGCTGCTGCCGCAAGCTACATCATAGTAGCTTTACGCAAGGACTGGGTCTCAGCCGAAGCAGCCACTAAGTACGCCATGCTAGGCGGGCTATCTTCAACACTACTCGTGCTTGCAATAGGCTATCTTTATTCTGCTACAGGCTCAATATCTATAGTGTCTAGGGCCAGCTATGCAGACCCACTCCTAGTAGCTGCATTATCAGTATTACTGATTACTAGCATAGGCTACAAGATGGGGGTTGTACCCTTCCAAGGCTGGCTCCCAGACGTCTATGGTAATGCTAGACCTCTTCTAGTGGCAATAGTTGCTCCAGCGTCTAAGGCTCTAGCAACACTGTTACTGATTAGGCTTGTAAGCCCCATAGTCACATCTCCTAACACTAGCTATAATCTAGTATACTTCGTACTAGCATCGTTACTAGCAATAGTAACGATGACCTATGGTAACGTGGCTGCCGTGGTTGCTAGAAATCCACAGCTACTATTAGCTTATAGCTCTATAGCCCAAGCCGGTTATCTTGTCGTAGGCCTTGCTGCA
Organism: Pyrodictiaceae archaeon; assembly: GCA_040514295.1. Classification (GTDB taxonomy): domain Archaea; phylum Thermoproteota; class Thermoprotei_A; order Sulfolobales; family Pyrodictiaceae; genus JBEVCE01. Next base: position 22,939 of record JBEVCE010000076.1, read on the forward strand.
CTAGCGAACTTGCCCGGACTTAACAGAGAGTATGCTATGATGGGGCTGGCATTACATACCCTAGGCTACATGTTCTCCAAGGCAGCAGGATTCCTCGCCCTAGACGCTGCATTAGACAAGGTGGGAAGTGAGTGGAGTGATATAGGAGGCTTCTGGTTCCGGGATAAGCCTGCTGCACTAGGACTAGCCCTAGCCCTCATGTCATTAATGGGCATACCTCCCTTCCTAGGTTTCTGGGGAAAGCTCTACCTAGTACTAGCCATAGTAGCTTATGCGCCTGTAGTAGCGATCATAATGGCCATAAACTTCGCCATAGCAGCATTCTATTATGCTAAACTAATATATACGCTCTTTGCCCCAGCAACCCCTCGAGAAGAGATAGCACCAGACCTAAGGAGTTATACCGCCCTAACACTAAGCCTTATAACGCTAATACTAGGCCTAGTACCTTGGATAGCTTCAGGGCTTAATATCGCAGGACTATATTAGAAGGAGGCTGAAACCCAGGCTTTATTAGCAGCTTCTACGACCCTATCCCTCTGCATTAGACTAGCTAGCCTGGGTGCCAGTATTGGCATCCTCTAGCAGCTTTCAGCCAAAGATAAAGGAGAAGCATTGGGATAAGAAGATAGAGCTAGAGCTCCTAGAGGCATGGAAGAGGGAGGGCATTGATAGCTTCAAGGTCAGACCGGACTCCGATAAACCCATACTAGTAATTGATACACCGCCACCATACCCTAGTGGTAAATGGCATGTGGGTGGAGCCGCACACTACGCCCAGATAGACATGGTGGCACGCTATTTTAGGATGAAAGGCTGGAATGTACTAGTACCATGGTATGCTGATCGCAATGGGCTGCCCGTCGAGGTCGCCGTCGAGAAAAAATACAATATATTAGCACATGAAGTAGCCTCAACACCTGAAGGCAGAAAGAAGTTCCTTGAATTATGTAAGAGAGAGCTAGACGAGGTAGAGAAGCAGCTCGTAGCTATATGGCGTAGACTCGGCTGTAGCTTCGAGTATTGGCGTAATGGCACTGATAGCGAGGAGTACCGGAGAATTACACAAGCCACGTTCATAGAGATGTGGAGAAGAGGATTAGTGTACGAGGCTGAGAGGCCTATAATCTGGTGCCCAAGGTGTAAGACTAGTTTAAGCGAGGCTGAGATAGAGCATAGAGAGAGAAGAGGCAAGCTATACTACGTGAAGTGGAGGGTTAAGGAGACGGGGGAGACAATAGTAATAGCTACTACGAGGCCAGAGCTTATAGCTGCTACAAGAGCTGTTGCATATAATCCTGGGGACAAGAGATATAAGGGGCTTAAAGGCCTACACGCTATAGTCCCCATATACGGGTTCGAAGTCCCTATACTCGAACACCCCTCAGTGGATCCCAGCTTCGGTACAGGGCTGGTAATGGTTAGTAGCTACGGAGACTGGACAGATGTAATGATGGTAAACGACCTAGGCTTAAAACCGAAAGTGATTATCGACAAAAATGGACGGCTAACCGAAGAAGCAGGTTTCCTTAAAGGCTTGAGTATAGACGAGGCTAGAAAGGTTATCACGGATGAGCTTAGAAGGAAAGGGCTTATAGAAAAAGAGGAGGAGGTCATCCAGAGTATTCCAGTATGCTGGAGATGCAAGACACCTGTGGAGATAATCCATGTGAAGGAGTACTTCCTCAAACAACTAGAGTTCAAGGACGAGCTAAAACGACTGGCACTATCATTGAATATCAAGCCCGAGAAGCATAGGAGGAAGCTACTAGACTGGATAGATAGTTTGAAGATGGACTGGCCTATCTCTAGAACCCGCTACTATGGAACAGAGATACCAGTATGGGTGTGCAAGAGGTGTGGTTCAAAGATAGTACCAGAGCCCGGGAAATATTATAGGCCTTGGATAGATGAGCCCCCCTTCGATAAATGCCCTGTATGTGGTGCGCCAAGAGAATACCTAGTGGGAGAGACAAGGGTCTTTGATACATGGTTTGACTCGAGCATAAGCGTACTCTACGTCTCAGGCTACCTGAGGAACCTAAAGCTCTACGAGAAGGTTTTTGAGAGAGAAGAGCAGCCCTATACTCTAAGGCCACAAGGAATAGACATTATCAGGACATGGCTCTACTTTACTTTGCTCAGGGTATGGCTATTACTAGGAAAACCAGCATTCCGGTGGGTAAGGCTAACAGGTATGGGGCTCGACCCTAAGGGCAGAGCTATGCATAAAAGCCTAGGTAACGTGATAGACCCGGAACCCGTAATTGAAAGGTATGGTGCCGACGCCTTTAGGTTCTGGGCTGCTGCGGCAGCGAAGCTAGGCGACGACTATAGGTTCAGCGAGCAACTTGTAAGGACAGGCCAGCTCTTCGCCTCGAAGATATGGAATATAGCTCGCTTCGTATCAATGTTCCCAAGGCCTGCGAGGAGCGAGGTAGAACTAAGACCGCTCGACAAGCTGATACTGGCTCGCTTAAACAAGGTTATAAGGGAGGTTGATAAGGCTTATGGAGAAGAATTAGACGTTTATAGGCCAGCAACAATATTGTACGAGTTCCTCTGGAACGAGTTCGCTTCACACTATCTCGAGATGGTCAAGAATAGAGCGTATAATAGGGATGGGAGCTATACTGATGAAGAGCAAAAGGCTGCCTGGTACACTCTACACCGAGTCATTGACAGCTCGCTTAGGATGCTAGCCCCCATAATGCCCTTCGTAACAGACTACCTCTATCGGAGCCTATATGGAAGAAGCGTACACTTAGAGAAGTTTCCAGAGCCCGAGCCAGGCCTAGATGATATAAGGCTAGAAGACCTCGAAGAGATCAAAGAGATTAACACCAAGATATGGGGCATAAAGAAGCAGAGAAAGATTAGACTAGCAGAGCCTATACCTGGCGCCAGGCTATATATAGGCAAGAGGCTAGCAGGCTACCAGAGAGAGCTAGAAGACCTACACCATATAACAGTAGTAGTAGCCGAAGACATTCCTTCAGAAGCAGAGAAAATTACAGAAAACGCTTACATACTACTAGGATGATGACGAGTGCCCCCTACCGAGGAATACCAGGATGAGGACTCGGATTTCGGCTGAAATATGACAGCTAGCACAACAAACTATAACACCCTAGCTAGCGAATGCAAAGTAACTGGACCCGCGACACCCGGTAGAGGCCGCCGAAGAGCGTGCAATGAAACCGGGTCTCCCGGCCTTCGACAAACCCTCAAATAAGAGAAGCTTAAAGAGGCCCACTAACCCTTTTTCGCCCCTCAGTAGACAAAATGATTTCTCAGGATCCATAAGGTTGCCTCCATAGAGTATTCTAAGAAGATCATATCTCCTAAGATTCTTCTATTGCAAATTTAACGCTATATCAGCCCTTAACCGGGTGACTAAGGCCTTCGATCTTTACTATATCTTCTTAACATTAGTATATCTTAGCCTTGAAAGAGTGTTAGAGTTAGAGAAGAAGTGAAGGAGTTACGGCCCGATCCCGGCTTGGGGGAGCTGCGGAGCCTCTCGGACTCCACAGCTACCCCCAACGCGGCCGG
>JBEVCE010000077.1:0-7246 GCA_040514295.1 Pyrodictiaceae archaeon
GCTTAGGGAAGCGTGTAGGCAGCTCCTCCCTATTCCTTAGTGCAGCTCTCCTAACGTATTCGAGGTCCTCCTCCGAGCCTGTTATTACGTAGACGCTGCTCGGCTCAGCTATTCTAATTATGTCTGCTATCCAGCGGTGGAGCTCCGGGTCTCTGACCCGTAGCAGCCTCTCAAGCATCTCACTACTCATACGAGACTCTAACACAGGTAGGGGATCATACTCCTCACTTAGAAGCCTATATCTGGGCATGAGGTATGGCCTCATAAGATTTCCTGCACTCATACTTTCGCTATTTCTGGTGTGGAATCATGCTAATAAAATTATCCACTCGTCATACGGTCTTCCGTAGGTAATCGGTCGGGAAGAGGAATGTAGAGACTAGTTCTAGTACAAGGGCATAATGGTATAAATACAGCTTGTAATACATGTATTACACTGGTGGAGTAGTATGACTGAGAAGAAATCCACTATAACCATACGTGGTATTGACAGGGAGCTATATGAGGAGCTTGTAAGACTGGCTAGAGAGACAGGGAAGAGTATAGGGGACTTAGTGAACCTCTCGATGAAGCTGCTCTTATCTAATATTAGGCTTGGGTTAGAGAGCTTTAGCAAGAAGATTGAAGAAGCCAAAGAGGCTGTAGAGGAGAGGATTGAGGAGCAAGAGTCAGTAGTGGTGTCTGGTGTAGAAGAATTAGAGGTTACGGCAAGAGACCTAGAGGCAGCACCTAAGCCAGTGGTGTTTAGGGGGCTTCGTAGACTAGTCATAGGCAGGGATGTGCCCATAGACCTCTTCAACGAGAAGGTTAGGAGTATTATAGCCGTGGATGAGGTCGTAGTGCCGAAGGACTATCCTAAGCTCCTTGTAGCACAAAAGTGTAGGCTAGTGAAGAGAATCATAGAGGCACCTAAAGGAGCCTAGAAGGCACTTGGGACATTTCAGGGAATACAGGATAGCTAAGAGGATTATGTTTTTGTTGTAGAGATGGAGTCCCATAACTCTATACTCCTTCGACTAGAGGACGTATCCGCGGCGCATCGGCCTCTACAAGCCCCACGTAGCCATAAATATAATGTTCTAGGGAAAGGCTTTAGCCATAATCATGTCGAAGCTAGAATTCACTAACCACCAGGGGGTGTAAGAGGGGGAGGGTACGAGTGATACTAAGAGCATTGTTCTACTAAGACTCTAAGAGGCTTATACCCTGACCCCTCAGCAGCCTCATGATAAGTGCTTTAGAGGTTGGTGGAGAGGTTAGGGCTATAGGAGTAGGCTACTGGGTCTCCCTAGAAGCGGTTAGGCTGCACTCACTAGGCCTTCAATAATCCTGGATCCCAGCTAGGGGATGGGGCTTCTTGGGCGAGACTATCATAACCGCTATCCGGCTCTCGAAGCATGCTAGGACTAGGCTTAGGGAGCTGGGCTACACCCTAATAGATTATGCTAGTGGGGATGAATGCCGGGAGGCTAGAGCGGTAATAGTCTCACCTGCAATACCATGGGAGACTACGAGGCATCTCCTAGAATGTAGTAGGGCGAGGCTCTTAGCCCTATTCGGTAGTGGCACCGAGAACCTTGATCTAGTCTGGCTCGAGGAGCATGGTGTATGTGCTTGGAGCCACCCAGATTATATAGCTGATGCTGTAGCCGAGCATGCTATAGCGCTAGCACTAGTCATGCTCCGTAGAATAATCGAGGCAGATGCCATGGTGCGTAGTGGCGGGTGGAAAGAGATGCCGGTAAGGAGCTTGCTCGGGGAGAGTCTTATAGGCCTAAGGGTGGGCATTCTCGGTATGGGTAGGATAGGGGCTAGGATAGCAAGACTAGCCTGGGCTCATGGAGCAGCAACACCAATACTATACTGGAGCAGAAGGCCTAAGCCCGAGCTTGAGAGAGTCCTACCCTTAAGATACGCTAGCTTAGAAGAGGTGTTTGCTAAGTCGAGGCTAGTATTCGTAGCCTTACCCCTAACAAGCGAGACGAGAGGCCTAGTCGGTAAGAAGCTTCTAAGTCTAATGGACAAGGGCTACCTAGTCAACGTAGCTAGAGGCCCCATAGTGGACGAGGAGTCCCTTAAATGGGCTCTGCGGGAAGGAAAGCTCGAGGCAGCAGCACTAGACGTATACTGGGAGGAGCCCTACAAGCCCAGCAAAGACCTACTGGAGTCAGGGAGGCTAGTACTAACACCACACATAGCAGGCTACACCAGGAAAGCCATGGAGGACACCATGAGCTGGCTCGTGGATGAGCTAGATAGAGTGATTAAGGGTGGTAAGCCGAAATACCCTCTCACATCAAGCTGTAAGGCCTAGCAAGACCCTCTTAGGAAGATCACACCCTTTACCAGCCATGGAGGCCTCCTAAACTACTTCCTCACCTCCCGGACGAAGCTAGACCACGGCTCCTCCTAGAGCTTTCCTAGCCCTATCCCTAAATCCGAGTACCGTCCTCTCCAGCTCCTCAAAACTCAACACTCCTTCATACACTTCCCTGTAGACTATCTTGCTATCCTCTACTAGTGCTACGATGGTTGTGGGTGACGCCTTTATCGAGTACTCCTTGAAGCTCTTTTTCGCTGCCTCTGAAGAGCATTTAATAGTAAACCAGTCACATAATACTATCACATAATAGGTTCCGCTCGCATCACCATACTTGTCTATAAAGCTATACCAGTAGTTGTCGTAGAGCCTACAGGCTTTGCAGAGCGTGTTATCGAAATACACCACATAGACTCCAGGCCCTAGCTCGCCAAGCTTAAACGCTTCACCCTCCTCCCTTAGCAGCCTCCACATCCTCTTACTAGGCTCGTAGACGTATACCCCGTTCCTGCTACTAGCAGTCACCTTCTCAACATAGTATTCTTTTTTATCACCTTCCTTAGCTTTCTTTAGGAAGCTGAGAGCCTTCTCTCTTAAAATCCTTTCTAGCTCTTCATCCTCCATGACGCTTCATCCGTGCTAGGAGCTTCTAGGCTCAACGGAAATAACTGTTTTGTTACCTACCCTGGTATTCCATGTATCGAGGGTATCAGGTAGGAAAAAGGATGGGATTAGCCTTTCAAGCTTCCTTAGGCTCCCTTAAGCCTCTACCCTCTCCCTAACCAGCCGCTTAAACTCTCTCATCCACGCCGGGTTGTCTGGCCAAGCCCTACTAGTGACCAGGTTGCCGTCAACTACTACCTCTTCGTCAACCCATATAGCGCCAGCGTTTTCCACCTCAGGTTTAACAGCAATGTAGGATGTCATCCTCCTCCCACGAAGCTTCTCGGGAGCTGATGCCACGAGGACTAATGGGGCATGGCATATTGCTGCCACCGGCTTCCCCTCCTCGAGGAAGTGTTTTACAATAGCCCTAACCTTCTCGTTGAGCCTAATATATTCTGGTAGCCTACCACCAGGAATCACTAGTCCATCATACTCTTCGGGGTTAACCTCCTCGAAGACCTTGTCAGGCCTCCACCTGTACCCCAGCTTCTCCGTGTACGTGGCCCAGCCTGGCTCGAAGTCGTGCACAACAGTCTTTATCGGCTCCTTCGAGGGTGCTGCTATCTCTACCTGCCAGCCCTCCTCCCTGAGAGAGAAGTAGGGGTAGAGGAGCTCGAGGGCCTCAGCTGCATCACCACCTAGTATTAGGATGCGTGGCTTCCTAGCCACCCTAGAAGCCACCCCTCGGGTGTAATAGGGCCTAGTAGCTCCTTCTTATCCCCTGGTGGGAAGGTTTACATCAGGTATCTCAGTAGCTTGGCTGCGGCTAGAGGAGCCCTAGCCAATATCTTTAGGAGGCTCCTAGCATCTATGGAGCCTAGGCCTACAGCCACCATGGCCTCTGCCGGTAATGCTCTAAGGACGTCGCCGCGCGCCTTGGGAGACGCCCTCTTTATGGCGTCTAGTAGCCTCTTCTGCCTAGATATCCATGTTATCGTCTCGGAGGCTGCCTCTAGCCTGCTCACCCCCCTATCTAGTTCCTCTATGAGGGCATAGGCTGATACCACGGAGGGCCTTATACCCTCCCCCGTCAATGGGTATACGAAGCCAGCAGCCTCCCCTATGACGGGCTCCCTCCTCCTCGCGAAGAGCCCCTTGTCGACGCCAGCTACAACTATTCTAGCACCCTTAAAGGATGATACCCCCTCTCCACGCCCCTCTAGCCTTCTCGAGGCAAAGGCCTTAAGCCTCTCCTCGAGCTCGGCGAAGGATAAGTAGCCCCCAACACCTATATCGACAAGCCTCCTACTATGGGGGAACACCCAGTAGTAGCCCACCATGCTGCTATCAAACCATATCTCCACGACACCCTCCTCCACGAGGCCGCTTGGAGCCCTATAGAGCCTCTGGACAGCACTAATCTTCTCTCCCGGCGAGCACGGCCAGGCTGAGCCAGGTGCAAGCACCACGCCCTCACGCGCCTCTATAACACCCCCCTGGGGGAGCCTTGGAGGACCATTGCATGGTACACGTAGGGGCCTCCTATAATGTGTCTCAACACCCTCCAAGAGTTCCTCGAGGAAGCGTGGCTTGTCGATTATCCAGCCCCAGCCCTTAACCCTAACATCGTACAATAGCTTGTTATCCAGGTAGACACGGTAGCCATCTATACCCGCTACAATAGCCTCACCCGGCACATTTAGGTGCTTCGAGATACTCGAGGGTACAGCCCATCCACATGGCTTCATACCGGGCCTAGGAGCCTGCTCGTAGACAGCCACCCTATAGCCTCTCAGGGAGGCATAGTAGGCGAAGGCTGCGCCCGCAGGCCCAGCCCCCACCACTACGAAGTCAGGCCTTGCCAAGGGCTAGCCTAGCCCCCACTAGAGCCTAGACAAGGAGGCAAGCGTCTCCGGGAAGGGGGCTCCAGCTACTCCTCTCCAAGACACGGTCCAGCATCTACGCCCAGCTTAGACTCATCCTCGAATGGCGACACGTAGCCCCCGAGTATTACGGCTCGAGGCTTCATCCCCCAAGTCTCCTCGTATAGCTTAGCCTTCCTAGCCAGAAGCACTATGTCCCTAGCATCAACCCTCGACTTAGCCTCCACAAGCATATGCTCCCTGCCCTCCATCACGGCATCCGAGGAATACCCGTAGACGAGCTCTTCTTCGCCTCCGACAACCCGCCTACCAACCCTAGCAGCGCCGAAAGCCTCCCCCACAACATGCTCCATAGCCTCCCTAAACCCAGCCTCACTTAGGACTCCAAACCTATGCGTAATAGTGTTCAGCACTCCTCTAGTCACCCTCACGGCCAAGGCAAACTCATAACAGCATAACGAGGCCGCGACCAGCCTCAAGAGCCTCTAGCAGCTTCTTTAGCTCCTCGTGCTCCTCGATACCAGAGGCCATGACCGCCCTCACCCTCTTTAAGCTAATAGCCTACAACCCTACTATATAGGTGTTTCAGCATAAGCTCCCAGTGTGGAGGGAGAATCCGGCCCCTTGAAGCCACCAGTAGTGGTGAAGCTAGTCAGCTATACTCGTGACGCGCCACGCCTAGTAGCAGCAGCAGCCAGGATAACAGTCTCCAAGAAGACCATAGAGAAAGCCTGGGAGATGACCAGCAGGGAGGTCTGGGAGTGGATAAGAGAGCTGGTAGCAAGAGGGCATGGAAGCCCCCTAGAACACGCCACCTACACCTTCGAGGCAGAGTGTAGCAGGGTCTGCAGCCACCAGCTGGTAAGACACAGGCTCGCAAGCTACACCCAGCAGAGCATGAGATACACGGAGGGATTCATGAGGAAAGCCGTAATGGCGATAGCAGGCCTACTAGGGGAGAAAGCACCAGCCAAGCCGAGGACTAGACAGGACTACGAGAAGTACGCGCAAATACTGAGAAGGGCGGGGGAGCAGCTAGAGCCAGCTAGGCTAGCAGACCCCCTCTCAGAAGCATTCGTCTACAACCCATACTGGTCCAGGAAAACCATGGAGAAAGCGACAAGAACATACCTAGAAGCACTAGCAGCCTACTACGAGCTACTATCCATGGGCATCCCCAAGGAGGATGCAAGATTCCTAATACCACACGCAGCCAGAACAAGAATAGTATTCACCATGAACGCCAGGGAGCTCCTAGAAAGCTTCCTACCACTAAGAATGTGCCTACACGCCCAATGGGAGATAAGAGCACTAGCATGGGCCACCAGGCAAATCCTAGCAAAAATACACCCAGAGATCTTCGCATGGGCGGGCCCAAGATGTATACTACAAGAGAATAGGGGTAGGAGACAACCATGCAAGCTAGAAGAATACCTGGAATCAAAATGCACGTTCACGATAGAGAGGTGCCCAGAGAAGCTACCAAGAGAAAAGATAAGGCAATGCATAGAAGCAGCAAAGAAGCTAGCAGAGAAAACACTACAAGGCTAGACAAACTCTAGAATCCGGTACTTACGAAGAACCTCCGGAAGATTACTAACAGGCTCAATATCCCACTTCTCGCGACGAGGATCATAAAGCTCCCAGGGAAACGGAGTCCATATACCCCTAGCAATAACATGGACGCCTAGACCACACTTAGAGCCTATACGGGCAAGACCAGCCAAACCCTCCCTAGGCAGAGCAATAGTAGCAGCAACATAATCATCGCTTACAAAGATGTTCGTAGTAGCAAGGTTGCGGCTAGCCCACACATAAAGATCACTAGCACAAGCCCTCTCAACAACCACGAAACCCCACAAGCTATTAATATGAAACATCCCGCTAAGACTAACCCTACCCACGAGGCCCTTATCGCTCAAAGCACGGTAATGGCGGAAGATGTATCTACGAGTAAGCCTAGCCCTAATACCAAGCTCTAGCCTAGCCTTATCAAGAAGCTCCAGCCTAAGCATCTCAGTAACCTTGGCAAGAGGATTATAATCCAGGAAGCTGTAAATCATCATATCGAGTAATGGCATACGAGACCTAAACTGCGGAGGATGGGAGACACCATACTCAAACAGCTCGGCAATACTCTTATCGTCAAGCTCGGGGAAGAAGCGGACAGGCAAAGTATACCCGACGCCTAGTATGTCCTTGACCTTTGCACTAGAGCTAAGAACATCAATAATCCTCCTCTCTATCTGCTCCGGTGCACGATAAACACCAAAAACCTTCCCGTCAATAGTCATCTTAGCATAAGCTAGAAGCCTAGGTAGAGGGACTACTCCCTCAAGTCCACCTATCCTAGTCTTATTAAATAAGTCCTTGGCTACTTCCTTCTTAAGCTCAACCAAGATACCTTTAAGACCTAGGGGCCTCGAGTCTCTTAGAT
>JBEVCE010000077.1:7256-7651 GCA_040514295.1 Pyrodictiaceae archaeon
TCTCCCTCAGCTTTTCCAGTACCATTTTTAATTTTTTACTACTATATTTCATCTCCTTCATTATTATCTCTGCGTCTGTCCTTATGTCGTACAAGGAGAGGAGGCTGGCTAGTTTTAGGAGCTCGTTCTGCGATACTCTCAACGCTTCAAGTATCTTGGCATGATCGTAACTCATAGTAGTTTGTTTCTCCACTTTCTCTACCGGTGTCTCTGAAATGAGGAGAAGCCTCCTTATAAAGCTGGCTAAGATACTACCAGTTCTCCCACTAATACTAGCTATAGCCAAGCTAGCTATAAAGGCTAGTGCAGCCGCCCATGGCCCCTCGATACAGCCTGAAGTTATTATATATGACGAATGGGATGTAGGGGTCTAAGACACTTACCTACGATATTTT
>JBEVCE010000078.1:0-26206 GCA_040514295.1 Pyrodictiaceae archaeon
CACATGCAAGGCATGTGATGATCGCGCCGGAAACGAGCCCCGGGCCAACGCCCCCATGGGGCGATTGACGAGAGCCGGGTTGGCTGAGTAGCCATATTCTTATCTTAAGGGGTGCATGCTTGTTGGTCACGTGCAGGAGGCTGGCAGGCTCACTACTCTCTCAATTAGAGGAGTTATTTAGCAAGGAGCTGAGGACAGCTGATGACTGGGTCAGAGTTAAGCTTATGGCTGCAAAAGCTATCGCTAATCTCTTGACCGAATGTTATGGGCTATGTATTAGGCGTATTGTACTTGTAGAGCTTAGTGGCGGTGAGCCTGTGGATAGCTACGAGGGAGGGCTAGATATAGACTTGTATGTTGAAGCTAAACCGGAGTGTACTACAAAGGTAAAGGAGGAGGCGTCAACTCTAAATAATATAGTGAATAAAGCCTTGCTTAACTCTAAGGGGTTAGACTTCGTGAATAAACTTAGAAGGCTATTTAACAAAGGATTAAACCATAATCTGCTAGAGCTGCACGTGAATAGTAGCTTCTTAAAACCACTTATCGATGGGAAGAACCATTACAAGCTAGTTCTCGTGCAGAAAGACTAGGACTTAGGATAGTGTACTAGCAGTACTTATAGTCCTCGCAGCAGATCCGCTTCATAACCAGAGCATCCTTGTCTAATATAGGGCTCTCCGATATGATGACTGCCTCTATGCCAGTCTCCTTATAAGCTTCACATACAATTCTAAACTCAGGCCCATATTCTTCCTCGGCAAGCGTGTGGTGTTCTCTTTCACCTCCCTCGCCATACTCTATCTTTGAAAAATGTGAATGGAGGGGCTTAAGAGCCCAACTTCCTAGCTCCTTCTCTATTCTCTCAATTACTTGTATAACATAATCGACTGTTATGACTGCTTGACCTTGGTGGCGAGCGTAGAGATGTGCCCAGTCGATGGCTGGCCTTGAATAGTCAAGCTCTCTACAGATAGCTATAACCTCATCTATGTCGCCAACCTGACTTCTCTTCCCAGTGGTTTCCGGCGCGATCCATACATTTCTGATATTATTCTGCTTCATCCAATCTATAACAGGCTGTAGGGAGTCGATAGTCCTTCTTAGTGCATGAGACTTGCTAGGATTACCTTTATAGTAACCGGGATGAAATACTACTGCGTAGGCATTCATCCAGCTAGCAGCCCTCACCGCATCTATGAGTCTTTGCTGGCTTTTACGAATCGTGTCCTCCTCGGGTGAGGCAAAGTTTATAAAATACGGAGCGTGCATTGAGAGCCTTACATTATATTTTTCAGCTGCCTCTCTTATATCAAGAGCTTTCTTCTGTGAGACTCTTACACCCCTTACAGCCTCATACTCTAACGCGTCTAAGCCCTCTTCAGCCACATACTCTATAGCCTTGACGTAGTCGCCTGATTTCAGATCCACGGGCTTTCCTGCGGGTCCAAACCTTATCCTAGAAGGCATCTCTATTCCCCGAGCCTTCTTTTATCCTAGGGGCTAGGCTTAATACGCTATGAGGGGGATTCTACGGAAGGACTCGGGCCGCGGCGATATAGCCATGCTAACCCGTCTTAGAGCTAGGCTAGCAGGTGTCTTGGACTCTATAGCGGCGCCTCTCTCAGCCATAAGTGCAAACTATTACACGATCCTTGGCCTTGTACTTGCATCACTCTTCCCCTTCATAGTGCAATATAACCTATGGCTTGGGATACTAGTGCTTCTTCTAAGCGGCTTCTTTGACGCGATAGATGGTGCTGTTGCACGTAAGCGGGGGGAGGCGAGTAGGTTAGGCTCGTTCATAGACTCCTTGAGCGATAGGATAGCCGACATCCTCTACTCCTACGGTTTTCTCCTTATAGGCTACCCCGCTAGCTTAGTCCTTGGCGTTATTAGTCTAAGCCTACTCATAAGCTATGTACGCTCAAAGTATGAGGCTCTGCTGGGCTCAAGCATGGAGGGAGTGGGGATCATGGAGAGAGCTGATAGGATCATAGCATTATCTCTTATACTACTTATTGATTGTCTCCTTGGGAGACAAGCAGCTATATTAGCCTATATAGTGTTTCTATTCCTCCTTGCAACTACATTGGCTCAGCGTGTCAAGGTAAGCTATGACATTCTTACAAGGAACTAAGAACTATGGGTAAGGGGGTGAAGAGATACCTGGCCTTTAGAGTGCCCTCAAAGGCCGGCGTGAGGACCTCATAGCTTATGGGACGTCGGCAAACCCGTTTCTCTTCACAGGGCTTTTAAAGAGGCTCCAGGAAACTCGTCTACCTATCAGGGCTACTAGTAATTTTTGGCGCCAGTAATCCGTGAGCATTAATTCTCTTAAAGCCTTGGATTAGGCTCTTCTGTGTAAAAGTCTTCTCCGCCAGCAAGGACTTGTTGTATAACTGCATAAAGATCCTCCATGCCGAACATTGATACGGCTGATACAAAGCGTATCGCTGCTGGCAAGCCGCTAGTGACAAGAGGTTCTAGCGCGTTTATCACTGATTCTGCAAAGGCAGGGTCGGTGCCTCCGGCTATGAGGCTATTATACAATAGTGTCGGATCGTTTATCTTCTCTTCTATATCCTCCATTTGATCTTTATCGAGTAAATCAGCCTTGGATATAACCACAACTTGTGGAAGTCTTAGTCTCAGTTTAGCCGAAAACGCTAAGAAGAGGCTTGCTGCTAGACTTGCGGGGTTAGAGGCGAATACAGCGTCTACAAGGAATACGCTTACGGCCTTATAGTCTCCTATCAAATCTCTTAAGACGGCTGGCCCGCTCTCTCTAAAGGCAAAGAGTTCCATTTGGCCCGGAGTGTCGATGATGACGTAATTTGCCTTGAAACTTTCTATCTCTGTTCTAAGCTCGTCTACAAAGTTGATTATATTGTCTATTGCTACTACTAGTGCACCATTAGGACCCAGCTTATATTTCTCCATTATTGTTCTAGCTGTCACATACCTCCTTATATCTACATCCGGCTCGTAGGGAAGCCATTCAGCAGCAGGGTCAAGGTTTACTCTAATAGAGCTAAGCTCGTTGAAGTCAAGCCAGTCTCCAAAAGCATCGGCCAGGTGGGATTTTCCGCTACCAGCCGGCCCCATTAGCACTACAAAGTACAATATCTTGTCACCGTGCCGAGAGTTAGAAAAATATTGAGTAGGGAAATAATGTGATTGCTTTTTCTGACTAAGGCTACTCCACTACAGGGCCTATAGCCTCCTCTCCTACCCACTTATTAATATATTTCACATGCTCGTCGACCATCCTCTGTATAGCCTCTATTTCCGCATCAGTTAAGTGGCGGAATCTCCCCTGCGCCTTGAGGTAGTGTCTTACATGCTTCCTTTTAGGCACTTTCGTGGTTACTCTGGGTACCCCATCTACTATCTCTAGGTTTACCCATACCCCTGTTAGCACTGCCAGCTTGGCTACTTCTATGCTCTTTTCTGTCGGTATCCTCCATCCCGGCGTACATGGTGAGAGAACGTGTATTAGGCTGGGGCCTTCTATTTCAAAGCCCCTCCTAAACTTCTCTATCATATCTACCGGGTAGGCTGGATTAGCCGTGGCTATGTAGGGTATCCGGTGGGCTAGCGCAATGCCTACGATGTCCTTCTTTGGCCTCCATTCACCTCTCCATCTCTTCCCTACGGGTGTTGTTGTTGTCCAGGCTCCGAAGGGAGTGGCGCTACTACGCTGGATTCCCGTGTTCATGTAGGCCTCATTGTCGTATACTACGTACATTACGTCATGGCCTCTCTCTAGCATCCCACTAAGGCTCTGAAGGCCTATGTCAAAGGTTCCTCCATCACCTGCTAATGCTATTACCTTTATTCTCCTATTAGGATCAAGGACCCCTTTCTTCTTTAGTGCTTTGAGGGCTGCCTCTACGCCTGAAGCAGCAGCTCCCGCATTCTCAAATGCGAGGTGTATCCATGGGTTAAGCCAGGCTGTCTGCGGGAACACTGTGGTTGTTACCTCTACACAACCCGTAGCCTGAACTATTATTGCGTCCTTACCAACAGCCTTCATTAAGTGCCTTATTATTATAGCTGCTCCACAGCCTTGGCACATGGAGTGGCCTGGGGCGAATCTCTCCTCTCGCGGAATGTCCCATAACGTCCTATACTTAGGTTTTAGTATGTGCTCAGGTACGGGCATCTTACCACCCTCTTGTTATTCTCTAACACCATAGAATATGGTTCTGACTGTACTCTTCCCTTTATTCACATAATCTATTAGTATCCTATACATATCGACAACCTCCCTCACGAAGATATCTCTACCACCAAGCCCATGTATGAAGCTCACCATCGGCTTCTGAATCCCCCTGAGCGCTAGGGAAACAACTACATCCTTAAACAGCGGCCCCTCAACAGGTCCTCCAAAGGCAATAGCTCTATCTAGTACTGCTACACCCTTAGCGTTCTCAAGCCACTTAGCTACCTCCTCGTCAGGGAAGGGTCTGAAGACCCTTATCTTCAGCATACCAGCTTTTACACCCTCCTTTCTAAGCCTGTTCACGGCTGCCTTGACTAAGCTTGCTGTCGCGCCAAGAGACACCATAACGTACTCTGCATCATCCATCATATAGGGTTCTATGAAGCCATAGCTCCTGCCAAACCTCTTCCCAAACTCCCTGCCAGCTTCCTCAATTATCTTCGGCGAGTTACGTAGAGCCTCAACCTGCTGCCTCTTGATCTCATAGTAGTAGCTTGGAGTGCCAAGTGGGCCCATCGTCACCGGCTTATCAGGATTTAGTACTGGCCTATATCCATACTCCCTCTTTACAGCATAACTTAGTACCTCATCCCTAGGTATCCTGATAAGGGGTTCAACGGTGTGGCTAAGTATGTAGCCATCTAGTGTAACCATTACTGGTAATAGTACATCAGGGTGCTCACTTATGTAGAATGCCTGGATTATATTATCATAGACCTCTTGGACGTTCTCACTAAAGAGGATTATCCAACCAGTATCTCTAGCTGACATTGCATCGGAGTAGTCATTCCATATATTTATAGGCGCGCTTAACGCCCTCGTGGCTAGAGCTAGAACTACTGGTTGTCTCATACCACTAGCTATCCAGAGTATCTCATGCATAAGCTCTAGCCCTTGCGAAGATGTTGCCGTGAATACTCTTGCACCAGCTGCTGCAGCAGCAACAACAGCACTTAGCGCTGAGTGCTCGCTCTCTACATGTATCATCTCAGCCTCTAACTCTCCGTTAGCTATCATCTCTGCAAGCATTTCAGCAATCTGAACTTGTGGTGTAATCGGATAAACCGCCACTACATCTACATCGGCATCAGCTGCAGCGTAGGCTGCTGCATAATTGCCCGTACTTGGTATCCTCTTATACTTTTCCTCCACAGCTTGTGCTATAGCCATGGTCTACCACTCCTCTGGTACAAGCTCTATGGCTTTAACAGGACATTCATTTGCACAAATGCCGCAGCCCTTACAATGGTCATAGTCGACCTGGTAGCTCAGCTTGTACTTCTTACCCTTTCTGGTGACGTAGGGCTTGTCAAGCTCTAGTATTGCGCCATCGGGGCAGTAAACCCAGCATATTCTACAACGTATGCACTTTTCTTGGTTTATGACAGGCCTAAAGGTTCTCCAAGCATGCATCTTGTTCTCAACAGTATTACCTGGCCAGGGAATTATACCTGCTAGTGGTATCTCTCTCCAACCCATAAGCTTTTTCTCTGAACTAGCCAATTTTAGCCACCTTTACGTTTTCATAAGCTTCTTTCACTGCTGATACGTTAGCCTCTGCGAGTCTACTAGACCGAGGAGAAAACCTATTGTATACTACTCTAGATATGGTCTCTAGGCTGACGACCCCAGTTGCCCTTACGAGAGCACCTAACATTGCCGTATTTACTATGGGTGCATTGAGCCATTTTAAAGCTATGTTTGTCGCATCCACTACTGCTATCCTCTCAGGAGGCTCCATGCCATACTCCCGGATATGCCTTGCAACGTCCTCTGGAGATCTAGCCGTATTAATTATTACTATGCCGTCTTTCTTCAGCCCTTTAAGGTAGATGTCGGGGGTTAGGAGCGAGTCAAGAACTACTACTATGTTTGGCTCTAATATAGGTTCTCTCTCGAGTATTGGCGCATCATCTATCCTAGTGAATGCGAGTACTGGCGCTCCCCTACGCTCAGCACCATACTCTGGGAAGGCTAGTGCATACTTCCTCTCCTCGATAGCCGCTTCAGCTAGCATCTCGGCGGCCGTAACCGTTCCCTGGCCGCCTCTCCCATGCCATCTTATCTCATAACGGGGCAAAGTCTTGCGCCTCTCCAATTAATACTCAAGCGAGGAGGGGCTAGTAGCGCCCTCCATTACAGTTTCAGTACTTACTAGAATGAAATCTAATACTTTTCGTCTCAGCATATGCATGTCTGGAATAGTATGCCTAGTTGAACAGAGACAGACAAGTTCGAAGAACTGAACTAGCTTTAACCTCTCCTCTCTGCTGGTAATTGTCTGGGAGACGTGCTTGGGCGACTTGGAGAAGCTCATACCGGTGAGGGTTGCATCGGTCGCTGACTTGGCTAGAATTGCAGCTAATATTGTTGCACTAGGGCAGGTAACGTATATTATGAGATTTAGGGATGACGGCAAGATAATCCTAGGCCTTATAGCAGTATTGAGAGACTATTACAACCTCTATGGGCTACCACTAATATACTATTATGTTGATGAGAAAAATGAGCATGCGAAGGGCAATTATATGCTTGTGAGAGTTGATGATAGAGGGGAGCACATAGAGTTCTCGGAGACGACAAAGCCAGGCTGGATAGCCGTGCCTATCGTTAATCTTGCTTCAAAACCGACGTTCATGCCTAAACTTTTGTAGTGGATGCAGTGGAACCAGAGGAAGGAGTAGTATACCGTCCCCTACCTTAAAACCTCAGCATTTCTGTAACCATACGGGTGGTGGGTTAGAGAATGAGATTAGTAACCGTGAAGATGCCAGAAACATACCTTGAAGGACTAGATGAACTTGTACGGATGGGCAGATATAGTAGTAGGAGTGAGGCTATACGTGTAGCTGTAAGAGAACTCCTAAAGAAAGAGCTATGGGGGCTTACAGAACATAACCAGATAGGCTTCGAACCAGCTCTACAGAGACATCATGTAACTACTAGAAGGGTAATAGTCTAAGGATAAGGCTTTTTTAAACTAGGATGTGCTCGTAAAAATACCATGCTCCTTTTAAACTCTACATGGTAAAGCCATGCTCCTCACCGTTAAACATGTTGAGCCTATAAAAATATACAATATTACGGTTATAAGAATATAATAATGATTAGAGTGAGCCCGAGGAGTGAGGAAAAAGTCTATGGCACGTAGAAGGCTTGACGAGTACCTTGCAAAGCTTGGTGATGCCATACGTAGAAATGAAGTTGACCTAGAGGCTACCATTAAACGTATCGTAGAATTAACTCTTAGTATGACGTTAGAAGGGGCTAGGGCTAAAGGACAGCTAACAGACATTGAAGCTATCAAGCTTTTCTCGACGAAGATCAACGAGGTAATATCGCTTCTTCACGAGATCAAAGAGGGCTTAGACTCTATCAAGGAGGAGTATAAAGGCATAGCTGAGAGGTTAAGAAGAATCGAGGACCATATAAAAACCTTGCAGCCACTACGTAACAAGCAGCCAGAATGGCTCCTAGAGCTAGAGAAGATGCTCTCCGAGAGGGGATTTATACTTCTCAGCGAGGATAGGAAGCTTATAAGCCTAGTATCTAAAGCCGATAAAAGTATACTAGCAGCTAATGGGATTGAAGTAATAGAATTAGGCAGAGACATGGTGATTATTACCCATAAAGCTCTCCAAAAATTCTTTGAAAGGTTAAGAGGAGCTTCAAAGGCCTTAGACGAGGAGGAAGCGGCTAGGCTCATGGGCGAATTCTCATCCCTTTTTAAAATTCTAAGGCGGGAAGGACTAATCATTTACTCGTATAAGGCTGGTGGATGGCAACCCCAAGATGTTCTACGCAAGTTGTATGAGAACTATTTCGGGAGAGGATAAGAGGATCCTAGTCTTGTCGCCTTAAGCCCAGCTTCTCCAGGAAAGTCTTAAGAGCCCTAACATTCCACTCCCATTTACTTCTCCTCCTAGCATCAATGGGAAGCCCTATTCTCTTAGCATCCTCTAAGCTAAGACCTACCTCCTCAAGCTCGCTGATACTAAACCCCTTACCCATTCTAACTCCAAGATCAATTATACCATGCTTTAGCAGCCTAGGCTTTTTAACAGTAGCTCTTGGCTGCATTATTCTTAACCCCCTCATGCTGCTGGGCTCCGAAAGTCCTTAACCCTAGTGGGATTGATATTTATAAGCTGTTCTGTAATAGCAATAGCATATGATAAGTTAATAACCTAGTTCCCTCTTCTCCTTACTCTAGTCTGGATAACATCTTTCCCTCTTATGGAGGAGAGAATAGTACCTTGGGGTTACGTAGAGTAGTACTTGACGTGCTAAAACCGCTTAAGGAGCCCTCTATAGTCGATGTAGCTAAGGAGCTTAGCAGGCTCAAAGGTGTTGAAGCTGTAAATATAACTGTTAACGAAGTTGATGTAGAAACACTTAGCCTGACCGTAGTCGTTGAGGGAGATGACATAGATTTTGAAGAAGTTAAAAGCGTCCTCGAGTCTGTTGGTGCCGCGATTCATAGCATAGATCAAGTGGTAGCTGGGTCGAGACTTATTGAATTACCCCGAAGAAGTAGCTGATGAAGAGAGACGTTATTCACAGGTAGCTTAACGTGCTTTGCAGTATATGCCGTAAGGAGAAACCAGTAATTTTTCAACCCCATACAGGCTTAAGACTATGTTTTGATTGCTTTCGAAACCAGATTATTAAGAGGGTGAAAGCCGAGGTAAGGAGATGGAAGCTTTTTGACAGTAATCATAACTTGCTTTTAGCTGTAAGTGGCGGAAAGGACAGCTTCACGCTACTAGACGTATTATCGGAGCTGCATAATACTAACCGGTTAATAGCACTGAGTATCAACGAAGGTATTAAGAATAGTACTAGGAGTGAGGAAATAGAGCTAATACGTAAAGTTGCTAAGGAGAGGGGTGTAGACCACCTCGTAGTCACCTTCCAGGAATATTTCGGCTTATCGCTAGACGAGATCATGGCGCGAAGTATGGAGAGAAAACTTGGTATAAAAGCATGTACGTTCTGTGGGGTCTTCAAAAGAAGGATAATAGATGATATAGCCAAGAGTATTGGTGCTGATAGAGTAGTTACAGCCCATAACCTAGACGATGAAGCACAAAGCATCTTAATGAACATACTCAGGGGGGATATTATTGGCCTTATAAAAACACATCCCATATCCTCCACGGCCACGAAGTATTTCGTGCCAAGGATCAAGCCCCTAAGAAAGATATATGAGTGGGAGGCAGCTACATATGCTATCAAGTCAGGTTATCGTGTTAGAAGCAGAGATTGCCCCTACTTACACTTGATGCCCACTTTAAGGCTTAGCCTAAGACTATCGCTCTACGAGCTTGAGTACCAGAGGCCAGGAACTTTACTAAAAATGATAGAGTATATGGATACGTTACTAGAGCCATTAGCTAAGAGAGAAGCTGAAAGAGAGAATAAGTTAGGGAAATGTACTAGATGTGGTTACCCGACATCACCTGGTAGAGTGCTATGTAAAGTCTGTGAGCTATTAGAGCATGTAGGGCTCACAACGCCGCCCAAAGGGCTTAACCTTAACATACTCTCCACCCGGGTTCAACGCCTTCATCGACAGTGAGTATTCTGGGCACTTGATCCTTATCACAGCCTGCTGCGAGCAACATACCCTCACTCATATAGCCTCTAATTCTTCTCGGCCTGAGATTTGCCACTATAATAACCCTTCTCCCAACAAGCTCTTCAGGTTTATACCACTTAGCTAAACCAGCTATAATCTGCCTCTCTTCACTACCTAGATCAACCACGAGCCTTAAGAGCCTCGTACCTTCAATACGCTCAGCTGATTTAACTAGGCCAACACGTAGATCTATCCTCTTGAATTCATCAATGCTAATATATCCTTGAGTACTCACGGCCTATCCCCAGAAAGTATAGTCCATACCATCCTTTATCATTGCTTGTCTCTATTTATAAAAGTATGAATTTATAACGTTGTTTATATAAGGAGGTGATTTGGGGTCATCCCTGTAACAGATGATGAATGGTATTACCATTGAGTTCATGGATGATAGGGCCTACCGCTTCTGATAGCCTCCTGTATAGGCGCTCAGAGCTACAATGGATCTTCACAGCCTTCACTAAGTCTAGCTAAGTGGCTCTAGCCGCCCATCGCTCATCACTGCATGCCCGAAGGCCAGCAAGGAGCGAGAAACCTTTCTCTTGAGTGGGGGGTGGTGGACCGGCCGGGATTTGAACCCGGGACCTCTCGGGTGCGAACCGAGCGCTCTTCCAGGCTGAGCTACCGGCCCGACCAAGTTATAAAAGAGGGGGATATTTCACCGTACTTATATTTCTTCTTAAATGTTAGAGTATAGCGGCGTAGTAGTAATACTCTGCGGGCGTAGGCACATACTCTACCTCTAGTACTTCCCTCCTCTTCAATTCAATGTACGTTTCTATAAGACTTCTAGGGAACACTGGCCTGAGATACTCATTGTCAGATTCAAGGCTATCAAGAGCGTCCCATAGACTCTTAGGTAGCCTTTTAAAACCGTTCTCTCTTATCCTCTTCTCTGACCAATGATACACGTTTTCGTAGACTGGCGGTGGGGGCTCAATCCGCTTCTTTATACCATCTAGTCCAGCTAATAGTATAGCCGCGAATGCTAAGTAGGGGTTAGCTGTAGGATCTGGAGGACGATATTCAACCCGCACTTTTTTCTCGCTATCAACTCTAGGCACGCGTATCGCTGTACTTCTATTAGCAGGACCCCACGTAAGGTAGATTGGCGCCTCGTATCCTGGTACAAGCCTCTTGTAAGAGTTCACTGTAGGGCTCGTGAAAGCCGATAGGCTTTCACCGTGCTCTATTAGCCCACCTATGAAGTATCTTGCTAGCTTACTTATACCGTGCTCATCATCGGGGTCCGCGAAGAGGTTTGACCCATCTCTCCATAAGCTTATGTGGACATGCATTCCATTGCCATTATCGCCTGGTATAGGCTTGGCGAGGAATACTGCTTCCATGCCTTTGCTCCTGGCAATGGTCTTCGCCGTCTTTTTGAGTGTTTGTACATAGTCTCCTAGTCTTGCCGGATCATAAGTCGCTGAAGATACTTCCACCTGCCCGCCACTTGCAACCTCATGATGGATTTTTCTTGAGCTAAATCCCTGGGCTTCAAGCGATGCGACTATCTCTCTTAGGACTGGGGCAACCCTATCAGCTGGCTCAGAGACATGGTAAGCCTTCTTGGGCGGTATAGCTACATTAGCTTCATAGGGTGACTCCCTAGACTTCACCTCTAGTAACTGCCTAGTCGCAGCGAATTCCACTCTCAACTCATCTAATAGGAAGAACTCTACCTCAACACCCATTAGAGGCTTATAGCCTTCACTGGAAAGATGTTCAAGGCTCCTTTCAGCTATATAGCGTGGATCATGCTGATGTCTCATAGATCCTGTATAGACTCCTGCAAACACGCTATACACGTTATCATCCCATGGTACAGTTACTAGTGTCTCCGGTATAGGCCTAAGCTCAAGATCGCTATTCTCTATATCAGAGAAGCCATAAACGCTTGACCCATCAAAGAATATCCTCATCGAGGCTACCCTCTCCCTCGTAAGCTCATCCCCATCAATTAGCACCGTTAACGACCTTAACACGCCGATAAGATCAGTATATTGTACTTGCAGATACATCGACATTTGAGCGTCCCACCATTTATGCTCAGAAACGCTTATCTCTTAGCCCCTTTTAGATAAGTGTACGGGTAAAAATAACACACCCTTCATTAATTGGTACATATGTCCTATCTCTCCAAGGATATTACTTATTGGAGGCCAGACAGATGCTCCTCTCTGAACTCGAGAAAAAAATTATAAAAACATTGAGAGAAGACTCGAGGATAAGCATACGTGAGCTTGCAAGGAAGCTTAATGCGCCGCACTCGACTGTTTACGAGAAGCTGCGACGGCTTGAACGCGAAGGAATTATAAGATCATATACCATTATAGTTGACTACAAGAAGCTCGGCTATACAGTCACCGCACTAATACTAGTGAACGTCGAAGGATCTATGATAGTTGATGTAGAGAACTGGCTTGCCAAAGAACCTAATGTGCTAGCTGTATACGATATTACAGGTGAATATGATATCGCAATAATAGCGTCGTTCAAGAGTATTGACGAGCTAGACGCCTTCATAAAGAAGATACTGAAAAACCCATACATAAAACAGACTAGAACAAGCATAGTATTTCGGAAGGTGAAGGAGGAAATACATCTGCCACTATAACCTCGTCTCTGGAGAGTGCAATGGATTTGGCCCAAATAAGGCTTGTGGTATTCGACGTTGATGGAGTGCTTGTACCAATAAAAAGTAGCTGGGAGTATGTACATAGGAAGTTAGGCACTACCGATATCGCTAGAAGGAATTATGAACTATTCTCAAAGGGGCTAATTGGTTATTGGGAATGGATGTATCTTGACACGCTAGCCTGGATAGAGGCTAAACCAGGCATAACAGTATGGGATCTAGAGAGAATTCTTAGCGATGTTGACGTCCTGCCAGAGGCTTATTGTGCTGTAAAGCTTCTAAGGAGGAATGGCATCGAGCTAGCACTTATCAGTGGCGGTCTCGACCTACTCGTCTCGAAAGTAGCTAGCAGGCTTAACATTAAGTACTGGTTTTCCCCACGACTAGCCTTTGACCCTTGGGGTAAGCTTGTCCCAGGAGGCTATCCCGAGGTCGAAGCTGACCGTAAAGACAAGGTGATTAGATTACTGGGTTCAGTATTAGGCATACCATTAAGAAATATAGCATTCATAGGGGATAGTAGATGGGATGCTAGGGCTATGAAGGAGGTAGGCCTGGCTATCGCAGTGAATACGACTGACCCTTACATTATTAATATAGCCGATGCAGTAGCAGAGGATGTATGCGAGGCCGCGAAGATTATACTCAAATACTAGTCTAAGAGCATATCTAAGGCTTGGCTCTAGCCCAGATGGAGGGAGTATCTTGCGTAAAGGCCTACGTAGGCTAATCTTGGCTGTTATCGCAATATTAATAATTGTCACCATGCTGTTGCCAGCAATATCCATGCTTTTTAGGCATTAAATTCTTGAGGATCAATTAAAGTATTTTACTTGAGGGTAATCAAAGTCTTATTAGGCTTACACTACAAGAAAGAATCTCTTGAGAAGGAAGGCTTAGCTTAAGGGCTCCTGCAAGGTCCTCTACTAGGCTAATAACATTGGGCATAAGCCGCCCTCCACGGGGATAGCAAGTCATGCCTGCGAACCTGCCTCCAGAGGCACAAGCTAAGCTAGCGAAATATAGCGAAGCTAAGAGTATTGATGAGAAGATTAAGGCGCTTGAAGAATTCATATCAATAGTACCTAAGCATAAGGGTACCGAGAACCTCCTATTATGGGCTAAGCGTAGACTAGCAGAGCTAAGAGAGGAGCTTGAGCTTCAAAAGAGGAAACGTAGATCTGGAGGACCAAGAATATTCGTTGAAAAAGAAGGAGCAGCACAAGTAGTCGTCATAGGGCCTCCTAATACTGGTAAAAGCCTTCTTGTCAATAGGCTTACAGGTGCACGTACTCGTGTAGCTGAGTATCCGTATTCTACAACGCGACCCATACCTGGAATGCTAAGGTACGAGGATGTTTTCTTTCAGCTAGTGGATACACCCCCTCTCGATAAGAATGGATCTCAATATAATAGTATGGTTGTAGGCCTAGTAAGGAACGCTGATGCCATAGCACTAGTTGTAGGATTAGACGGTGATCCACTCGACCAATATCTAGCCGTTAGAGAGCTTTTAGCAGAGAAGGGTATCCTAATAGAGAAGCCCGAGGGCATGGTAAGGATAGAGAGAGGAGGCGAAGGGTTACAATTCCATATCAATGGTAAGATTCTCGATGCAACTATAAATGATGTTGAGAGGCTACTAGCTAGGTATAGAGTGTATAGGGCCAGAGTCTACATTGAAGGTAATGTTACGCTAGACGATATAGAGCTTGCCGTGATCAGACCGATAACGTATAAGCCCACCATAGTCATTGCAAACAAAATTGATGTGCCGGGAGCTAAAGAAAGATACTATAAGTTATACAATTATTTGTCTAATCGTAAAGAGAAATCTGTCTGGCTCGTACCTGTTTCCGCGCTTAAGTCAATAAACCTTGACAAGCTAGGTCCGCTCTTCTTTAAAAGACTTGACCTTATAAGAGTGTATACTAAACAACCCAATGGTGAGCCTAGTGAAACCCCTCTTGTCCTAAAACGGGGCGCAACAGTATATGACGTAGCTAGTAGAATACATAGTGATTTAGTGAAGTTTTTTGAGTATGCACGGGTCTGGGGTCCTTCAGCAAAGTATCCTGGCGAGAGAGTGGGCCTCGACCATACCCTTGAGGACGGGGATATAGTCGAGATAAAGGCTAGACGTTAGCTACGTTAAACTCCTCCTTAGAGGTTTCACAATAAGCTCATACACGGGATCACCCTCCTTAAGCAGCTTATAGCTCAAAGGCGGCATCCATCCAGGCAATATGCTCCTTATCTCATCAAGACTCACTCGGCGTGGATAAAGTCTTGGCTCTCTTACCTCAAGAGCATAAGCCCTCTTTGCACCACGTATGTAAGGCCAGTCATCCGCATCAACGCCAGACTCGGGGTAACTAAGTATTCTCCTCCAGACTTCTTCCGGCCTGCCTTCAATCACTTTACCAACCTTAAACTCACCTATAATGGCCCTAACATTCCCTGAGGCGTATACAACCATTATTGCACCCTCCTCTATCGAGCTACCAGCCCATCGTCTAAGCTCGAATTTCTTGCTGCCTCTGAATATCTGGAAGGCGAAGTACGGTTTAATCGATATCAAGTAAATCTTCTCATCCTCCACCATAACACGTCAGCCTTCCTACTCTATTCTTAGCTTAGCCGCAAAACCACCTATACTCTTCGATATATGAGGATAAAACCTCTGCATCCTCCTATCAATACTACTAGGTACACCTATCCACGGCTCTGCCTCCTCGATCTCTACATCATACTTCTCTGCTACACTTAACACCACGTCCTCGTTCTCCTCTCTCGTCAACGTACAAGTAAAGTATATTACAAGCCCACCCCTCTTCACCAGCTCTATGGCCTTTTCAAGGCCTTTTCTTTGAAGAGATGCTAGCCTTGAAACGATCATGGGACCAGCCTTCTCTAAGAATAGTCTCGTCTCAGGACTGTGGCCTAGCCTGCCTATACTAGAGCAGTCGGGATCCACTATTGCCACGTCAAACATCCTTCTTCCTCTAACTGGCGGATGAAAAGCATCTGCTGCCACCAATATGGCCTCCCATACGTTCTGCTGGGAGAGCAACTTGTATTCTTCTTTGAGCCTAGATTGTGATAGATCAAAGGCTACCCCTATACCTGTCCTCCTCCACAATAGATGAGCAAGCTTATTACCAGGAGCGCTATAGAGGTCAAGTATAAGGTTGGCCGTCTCGTTAGCCATGTGTGCTACAAGGCAGGACGCTCTATCCATGATATAAAACTTTGACCTCTCGATCCTCTCTATAGAGCCTGGTCTAGCTGAAACAACCTCGAGGACATCATCAAGAACAGGGTCTATCCTTGCATTTATACCTATGGTCTCAAGTTCTTTAAGAGCTTCTTCACTACTAGCTATGAGCCTCTTGTTATACCTAATCCATGTAGGTGGAGGTTTCTGGAAGCTCTCCAGTAGTATCTCGAGGCCTCCTGGAATATCTACACGTAGCAGCTTAGTTATGACCCATTCCGGTATGCTGTATTTTATGGCTAGCCTAGCCACACCCTTATAAGCTGAAAGAATGTCCTTCTCGTCAATCCTTTGCAGACAATTAAGTACTCTTCTATCAGCTATGAGCCTAGCTAACCTCTCCTTATCAACATGGTCTCTACGATATAGCAACTCATAAGCTGCTATAATAGCCGTCCAACCCTTAACCCCTCGCCGACGACTAAGCTGGAGTCCACAAAACCTTAATGCTTCCTCAGCGATCCTATAGCTCTTAAGCACGCCCATGCAGAGAGCGTGTAGAAGGCTGCGAGGAACCATGAAGTTCCTCTCAAGCAAGAGCCTTATGGATCTTGGCTTTCTCTCTAGCTCGGCAAGTATCCTAGCACAAGCTTCCTCAACAAACATACTAACCCTCCTCAACTATATGCCCATGCTAGCTTTTAGCCTCAGAGAACTCTAAACTCTAATTAGCTCTTGCACTTGTAACTTCATATGTTTGAGGGGGAGGAATGAGCGACCAGATCAGGCCTGAGGAGCTTAGTGATGAGGAAGGAGTATTTCTTGTAAGACTAGCTAGGAGAGCTGTAGAACATTATTTCGAGAAGGGGGAGAAGCTAAGCCCGCCTCCAGAGACGCCTAGCAGGCTTATGAGGGCTGGAGCGGCGTTTGTGACGATAACGACTTATTATACCTATGAGCATAGGGAGTTGAGGGGATGTATAGGGTACATATATCCTTTAAAAAGCCTTGCCGAGACAGTAATAGATGTAGCCCTAGAAGCAGCTTTTAGAGATCCACGCTTCCCGCCCATGGAGAAGGAAGAGCTTGAGAAAGTGACTTTCGAGGTAAGTGTGCTTAGCCCGCTAGAGAGGCTGCCAGAGAACCCCTTAGAGAGAGTTTCAAGAGTAGTACCTGGCAAGCATGGAGTGTTAGTTAAGAAGGGTTTCTACCAGGGACTTCTCCTACCAGAGGTGCCAGTCGAGTATCTTTGGGACACCGAGACGTTCCTAGCGGAGACCTGCGTTAAAGCAGGCTTACCCCCTCACTGCTGGCTAGACGAGGATACCGAGGTTTATGTATACTATACTTCCAACTGGAGAGAGGTTGAGCCTAGAGGCCCTATAGAGAAGCGGATTCTCGCCAAAGAATACAAGGAGTATCTTGAGAGGTACTTGTCCAGAGCGTAGGCTCATACCTTAACGAATATTCTCCTCGCGACACCACGACCCAAGGCTACAATACTACCTCTAATCTTGACAAGTATTGGGCCCCTATGAGCAGCTACTACCTCAACTATAGCTCCAGGGGTGAAACCTAATAGATTAAGCCTCCTAACAAGCCCTGGCCCTCCCTCAATTTGTACTATAGTAGCTTTTACTCCTGGAGCGAGCTGGTCTAGCGTTATGACTGGCACCATTTCCCCTCCTCTACATCATCTAGTGTAAGGATTAAAAAGAGTCTCAGAGGTCGAGAAGATAGATGGTAGGACTGCTATGAAGAAGCTGGCCTGTCCCGAGCGTTATAGCTCTATGAGGAGGCCTGGGGGATTTTAACTGAGCCTCATCTTGCCCCTTAACTAAAGTAATGCCCGTCCTTTCACGCGCATCTATGAACCATAGCATTATGCTTTAATGCCTCTTCTTACACGTAATAACAGCTTAGGTATTATGTCACCTAAAGTAATTAGAAGGGGGTTATCATGACTAGGCCGGTAATAGTGGGTATAAATGGATCCCCTAGAAAGTATGGGCAAGCCTCTAAACTATTGATGGTTGCAATAGAGTATGCTGAACGAGAGGGAGCTAAGACTGAGATCATAGACTTATATGATTATGAGATAAAGCCCTGCATGGCATGCTTATCCGACAATATTAAATGCTGTAGGTTTCCATGTCCTTTAAACGATGATTTTAATATTATTGCTGAAAAACTTATTAAGGCCGATGGATTCATAATCTCGACACCCATATACTGGTATGCTCCAAGCGGAATCGTGAAGAATTTTATCGATAGGCTCACTAGCTTAGAGAACATGATATACCATGAGCCGGGACGTAGTCTACTTGAGGGAAAGGTTGCTGGAATAATAGCTGTAGGAAATGATACAGGAGCAATAATGGCAATAGCATGGCTCATGGTTGTCTTGAATAGCATGGGGGTTCATATACCTGCATGGGCTTTAGCATATCATCATAAAGAGGTCGATGTACTTGATAATGCTAATGCAATCAATGATGCCGCAAACCTTGGTGCTAATATTGCGAGGCTCGCCAAGATAGTAATGAATGAGAAAGCATGGTATAAACCATTAGCACGTGAAGAGGTTAGCTTAATTGCCAGCAGATTACGTCGAGAGATGGAGCTACGTGAGTCTAAGGATAAGGAGACTAGGCTTAAGATTGCTGGCTGCAAGTAACTTTCTATCGCACTGGGCGGGCTTTAATGGCTAGGCTTGTAGCTTTTACTCTAGAAGGATTAGGAGATAGGGTAGTATTTGTACATGGTGGTGCTGGGACGTGGCTTAGATTAGGGGATTCTAGCCTCAGAAAAAGAGTTCTCGAAATCCTGCGAAGAGCCTCCATGGAGGGACTGAAGAAGCTTAATGAGAAGGATTTGATTGGCTCAATAGTTGAGTCTATAAGCATTCTCGAAGACTCTGGAATACTTAATGCTGGCCTTGGCAGCGTCCTTAATTATATGGGTGAACTTGAGATGGATGCTGGCCTAATGCTCGGCGATTTAAGAGCTGCGGGCGTCGGGGCTGTAACCTATCCTCGTAATCCCATAAGGCTAGCTGCAGCAGTATTGGAGAAGACTAGCCACGTCTTAATAGTAGGTAGGGGTGCTGACATGCTAGCAGAGAAGCTTGGCTTAGAGAGACATCCAGGCCCTACCGAGGAGTCTCGAAGAAGATGGAGCGAGGCAAGAAGAGGCTTAAAAGAGGGTGGGGGGCCACAGTGGGCTAAGCCACTAAGCTTACTCTATGGTGGGACCGTTGGCTCAGTAGCCTTGTTAGAGGGAAAGACTGCTGCAGGGGCTAGCACAGGGGGCATAATATTAAAGGGTCCAGGACGTGTCGGAGACTCTGCTATTCCCGGTGCAGGCTTCTATGCCGAGGACAACGTTGGGGCATGCTCAGCAACAGGGATAGGAGAGACCATAATTCTTGGTAGGCCCTGCCAGCATGTAATCAATCTTCTATCACAAGGAGTTCCTATATACGAGGCTGCCAGAGCAGCCGTGGCTAGACACACGAGCCTATTCGGCGAAAACACGCTAGGCATAATTGTCGTCGACGCCAAAGGAAATATAGCTGGTGCTATAAATACGCAGGCAATGCCAGTAGCCTATGCATCGCCCAAAAAAGCTGACGCGCTCTTTCTAGGCCTCGAAGACCCGGATCCCTCGTAAAGAATAGAAACCTTGAAAAACATCTAGAAGCGTAGAAGCTAATAAAAAGCTGTAGAGTCAGCACTAGGAATAGGTGGGGAGAAGAGCATGGAGTACATATATGCAAGCTTAGCGCTACACGCAGCCGGTAAAGAGATCAACGAAGAGAATCTAAGGAAGATGCTTGAAGCAGTAGGCATCGAGGTTGACGAGGTTAGATTAAAAGCTGTTGTAGCAGCTCTCAACCAAATAAACATTGATGAGGTAATTAAAACGGCAACCGCTATGCCAGTAACCGCCGCCCCAGCTGCTGCTCCACAGCCTACAGAGGAGAAGAAAGAGGAGGAAGAGGAAGAGGAGAAGAAGGAGGAGGAAAAGAAGGAAGAGGCTATAAGTGAAGAGCAGCTAGCTGCGGGATTAGAGTCGCTTTTCGGCTTCTAGACCAGTAATTAAAGGACGAAGGAGTTTTTACGCCTTAAATCTGAAAAGTTTTTATGTGTTTTTAAAGGCTTTATTCTAAACCTCGAGATAGTTGATAGGATCATACTAGTTAGCTCGTTTAACCCATACTCAACGAGATGACGTATGTTACGCTGAAGCCCTATGACACGCACATGAGGCTTCTTCATCTTCAATCGAATCAAGTCATCAAAAACGTTGCTTACTCTACTACTAACATCCTCGAGTAAGCTCTTGATCTTAAAGCCTAAAGGCCTCAAACCTATTATAATAGGCTCATAAATGGGATAGACCACGTCCCAGTAAAAATATAACTTGACGTAACCTGTACATAAGGCGAACCTTGCTCCTCAGAGACTAGTTTTAGTCCACGAGCTATAACTTCAAGCATGCATATGTATATAGGGTACATTATGAGTCTCGCTAGTTCATCAGAAACGTTAGTCTTAGCATTCTCTAGTCTGCTAAGCAACTCCCTATAGAATCTTTCAATATACCTTAATATTCGTGGAGGGATAAGCCATGTTGGAGCAAGGTCTATGGAGGCCTTAGTCAGAAGCTTCTTCAACGAGGAGTTATAATAGGCTACTACACTTCGAGGGGTTACAGTGTCGGGTAAAGTACTTAGACATTCCTTGCTATATTTTCTACCCCTGCAATTGGATTCCCATGAAATCCAGCTAACCATGAGGTTTGCTGTAATTCCAAGGTAGGTTGAGGCTAGATCCGGAGTTACTAGGAGTTTATCTCCTCCGTAACCTCGCCTAAACTCTTCTCGTCAAGCGCAGCTACTTTAGCTAGGAAGTTTTCGAGGGCTACTGCGTACTTGTTTTCCTTAAGCCTAAGGAGCAAAAAGCCTCAGCCAGAAAAATAGGGTCAGGCTCTAGGGCCTTTAATTCCTACCTTAAGAATTTCTCGGAGAGCTTATGGATGTACTCTGTACTTTCTCTTACGTCGATGAAGTATTTAGCTGCTTCGAGCACGTCTTCCGCAAGCACCTTGTTTCTACCTTTTCTCTCAGCGATAATTCTTGCTGGCTCCATTAGTTGTATCGCATATCTTAGGCTCTTCTCGCTCCCAATCTTTGTTAGCTCTTCTAAGGCCTCCTCTGATAACGGTATTTCCTCTTCATCGCTCCTTATCTTTATTATTTCCTTAATCTCTTCTGGAGTGTAAGGTCTGGTCCTTATAATTAGTAGTCTATCCAGCAAATCTAGAGGCATTCCATGAGGCGCTTCGATTTCTGTCCCCCTAATCTTCGTCATACCCCTGTTAGTTGCAAGTACTAATATTGGTGCAAGCTCACTCTCCATAGCTCTTGATAAGAAGCTGAACGCCTCTATGTCAAGCATATGGGCATCATCGATGAAGAGTACTCCTGGCACTAGCTCTGCCCTGCCATCCTCGACTAGCTTCCTAACTTCCTTGTCAACCTGTTTCCTTATTTCGCTTGGTATTTCTCGCTCAACCTCGAAGCCTAAGAGGGCTGAGATAGCTGCTCTCTGCGCCGTATAGGCTACGTCTAGGTCATGTAGTGTAAGCATATGTACTATCTCCTTCTCTTTCTTCACTGGACCTTTCGGCACCTCTACAGCCTTGTATATATCAACATCGAATTTCTTTTCGCTAGTCCTACCAACCTTATAGACTTCGCCAGTCTCCGCATCAATCCATATTACATCTCCTCTCTTAACCCTCTTCTGTAGAAGTTGCACTGCAACAGCTTCTCCGACGCTTAGCGTTAACTCGTCGTCGCGTGTAGCTAGTGTTATCCTAGCCTCACTTGGCACCTTAACATAGGGGTTAAAGGGATGCCTAACAAATCTTATCTTCACATTTTTAACTTCTCCTTCATATACAAGTCTCTTTTCCTTTATCCTAACACCAATGCTTTTACGAAGTGCCTGCATAAGTATCTCTGTCTTCTTTAATTCAGTACTATATATTTCAGCTCCACTCATAGTCACGAAAGGAGTGTCCTCACCGAGTTCCTTGGCGATACCGACTGCAATTGCTGTCTTCCCTGTACCAGAGGGCCCTACTATGAGTACTCCTCTACCAGCCATCCTCCCTTCCTTAATCATCCTAACGATAATTCCAGCCGCCTCACGTGCCTCAACCTGGCCAACCATGCCATCCGCTATAAACCTTGCCTTGCCGTTCTCATCTAGCCCTAGGCCTCTAATATGGCTGTGGGCACCAATCCTGCGTGGAACACCTCGAGGTGGCCGTATTTCCCTAATGACACTACTCATTGTACACACCACCTCCAGGACGCACGTCAGAGGCTCTAGGGTAAAGACTACCCTTTCGCTACAGAGCACTCGATAACCATGACATGCAGATATTGAGGCCTGTACCGCTTATAACCATTTACGAGTCTTTAGAGAATCAAAGGGGGTATTTAAGCCAATAATACCTTGATTAGATTTACGTTCATAGGATAGAGTAATACTTACGACTGTCTCCACCAGTATGCTATCTTTCAAGGTAATCTCCTTAAATATATGGGTGCTAGATGAGGCAACTATATTGTTTTAATCCACTATGTAGGGTCCTAGAAGGATGTCGAGACATAGGCTATGTAATAATCGACGTAGAGGCTAAGAAGGCTTATAAGGGTAATATGAACAGAGCTAAGGAGATCTGTATAAAAGTTGGCAAGGAGTTCATAGTATTTCTTAACAAGCGAAGCCTTGAATTCTTCGTCTTGGGAGGAGAATGGCTCCCCTACCCCGTAGGACAGATAGCTAAGAGGATAGTATATCTTGCAGCGGGACATGCAAAGAAAGCTAGATTTTATCCTTGAGATGCTCATCTATTATAACCAGGTTCCTGCAGATCTCCTTCAAGCTCCTAGCATAATTTATTCCCTCCTCGTAATCATCGAAGACAATGGTGTATAGGTATCTATGGGTTCTAGCCTTTATTTTAACAACCTTTCTCCTCTCACCATTAATCCTCCTGTAACTCTCCTTCACTCTACACTCATCAGCCTTCTCGACTATCTTCTTAAACTCCTCTCGGTCATAAACCTCTTTAGGCACATTCCTCACCCGAGCATAGGCAATCTATGCTGCTATCCGTAGTAAAAACTTAACGAAGCCTCCTAGACACCTATTAGCGAAAGGACTAAGTTATAAAGCCCTAGCCTATTATAGTCTTTTATGTCTCCTGGGGCCCGTCGTCTAGCTTGGTAGGATGCGGGGTTCGGGACCCCGTGGTCCCGGGTTCGAATCCCGGCGGGCCCACCAGCCTCTAGAGCTGGATAACCTCCTCATTACGGGGTACTATAACCTCTTCCACTCCGTATTCTCTAACTGTCTCGGCAAACACCGTTGCTGTCTCTAGCTCGCTATGAACTACGATGACTTTTCTAGGTGATAGTTTCTCTATCACCTTTAACAAGCCCTTCTTATCAGCATGGCTGCTGAAGTCTATCCATTCAAGCCTTGCTCTTACAGGCTCCTCGCTACCTGGCATAAGTCCCTCCTCGAGTATTCTACGTCCAGGCGTACCAGGAGCCTGGAAGCTTACTAGCACCACAGCATTACGAGGATTGCTTCCTATCCTCTTAAGGTAATATAGACTTGGCCCGCCTTTTAGCATACCTGCTGAGGCTATTAGTACGCCTGGCTCTTTCCACACATGATGCCTATCCTGCCATCCACGTACGAAGAGGAATTCTCGACTAGCTTTCTCGAGAAGCTCGGGTCTATTGATGTACCTCTTGTTGTTAAGGAAGATCTCTGAGACCTGGCGTATCATCCCGTCAACTGCTACGTTATAGCCTAGGCTTCTCTCGGCAAGCACCATCATTATCTCTTGCCCCCTAGCAATGCTAAACGCTGGTATAAGGACCGTACCTCCTCGATCCACTGTCTCTTCTATGATGGATACTAATCTATCCTCAGCACTCTTCCTAGGAGGGTGGGTGGCGTCACCATACGTGGCCTCTGTTATCAATACGTCGACCTCTCCTATTCTATCGAGGTCGGCTGGCTTCATGAGCTTGGTCTCAATCGTATTTATATCACCAGTGAACGCTATCCTAAGCCCATCAACCTCCAATACACTCATCACGCTACCTGGTATATGGCCAGCACCATAGAACCTTATACTAAAATCACCTACTCTTACATCTCCATCATAGTCGTAGTCTACTATCCTTGCTGACTCAAGCATCCTATTAACTTCCTCATGCTCGTATGGCGAGTAGTAGCCATTTAGCTTGAGAAAGTCTTCAAGCATGAGTCTCGTCATTTCAAGTGTAGGTTTAGTAGCGTATAACTGGGGCCTACCTGATATGTAGTATAAAGGTGCTGAGCCTATATGGTCTAAATGAGCGTGACTAAGGATAATTGCTCTAACATATTTCGGTGGGTATGTAGAGGCAAAAATGGGTCTATCCTCCTCGTCGAAGCTCACACCAGCATCAAGGATTAGTGCCTCCTTCTCACCACTTTTCCTAACCATTAGCGATAGTCTACCAACTTCTCCTCCGCCACCAAGCACCTTGACCTCAATAGCCAATGTCCTGCTAACACCTCCTCCCTAGCCTCTATCTCTTCCGTTCGCCCTCCTAGGCCTCTTTTCCGCCTATAGTCCTAGTACATGGCGTTAATCTTAGCCTCCAACGCGCAGGGTTAGGTTAAGAGTTCTAGAGGCCACTAGTGATTCTAGCTCAGCTAGGCTTTAATAAGCTTAGGCTCCACGCCAAAGCTTTAACAAGGCTCTGTACACTCTGGAGGATAGAGGGCTAGCCTTGTTTAGGCTAAGCATATCAGAGCTTAAAAAACAGTTTAAAAGGATGGGTATCAAGGCAGACATTATAGAGATAAAGGCGGCCCGGCTCACGATAGAATCCGAGGATAAGCTGTACGTCATGGAGTCCCCGCAGACGGTATTGCTAGTCAAGCTGCCAGGCGGGATTTCAATGCTTCAAGCTATAGGAGGAGTTGAGGAGAAGGAGCGTGAGGAGACCGAGACTAGCATAGAGGTGAACGAGGAGGATGTCGAGCTCGTTGCACAGCAAGCAGGGGTCTCAAGAGAAGAGGCTAGAAGGGCACTAATAGAGGCGAAGGGTGATATAGCCGAGGCGATACTCTTACTAGAGGAGAGGAAGAACAGATCACTATAACTTGCCACACTACGAGCCTTATACAGCCAGAGTAGAGAATAGCGGGTATGCCCCATCCATCTAGGAAGCATAGTAGACACAGCCATGAAGGCCCTCTAAGCTTACCTGAGACTTTCCTGAACTCATGTCTTTAGAGTATAGTAGTGAAAGATGTGGAGATACCGACTTGGACCTCAAAGGAGGCCCTGCATAGAATACACCTTCACAAGCATAACTAACTTATAGTACGGCCTCCAAGGCCTCCCAACGAGTACGGTACTACCCTTAACCACCTAAGCGCAATTTACAGGAAAAAGCCGCTAATGAACTCTTATTAGGGAAGGCCATGGAGTTAAGGCCTCTAAAGGCAATAGCTCTCATATCGACACGTCTCTATTGAGAGCCTATATCATGCTTTAAAGCCCTCTCAGCAAGCCTGCAGCTAGCACTCTATTAGGGATTTCCACTACGCTCAACTAGCCTCCCCGGCAAGATACCCGTCAACCATAGCATACTCGTGTACTATGTTACTATGGTAACCTGTAGCTTGTAATCCTCGCTTGAAGAGGCTTTCACCAAGAAGCCTTATTCTAGCCTCCTTAAGCGTCAAGAAGAACATAGCTCATCCTAGCGGTAATCCTCATTAGTATACCAAGAAGGTTGTGAAACTATGGCTAAAGGCGTGAAGAACAGTTGGCTCCTCGGATCCTTTTCGGAGAGTTCATTAAATCCAGAAGTCGTTCCAGACGCCATAGGAGATAGTCTACTGGTCCCTAATTACGAGTTACAGGGGAATTCATTATGTCGCAAGGCTTTTAGAGCATAATGTTGCCCTAAGAACATTGGGAAGGAAAGCCTTGATTTATAGAGCTTAGTATTAGTCAGACCGTGTTATTTAAAGAATAGCTTATTGGTGAAAGACGCTGAATGCGATATAGATGTCCTCATGAGGTCTAGCATGAATTTAGCAGAGAGAATAAGAAGAGATGGCTAAGGCTCTTACAGACGATCCCTGCTCCAAAAATTGTTATTACTTAGAGGCATAGCTAGTTATTTATGAAGAAGCAAGAAGTTATTAAGCTATGCTGCAAGAGTTCTTGGAAGACCTGCAAAGCATACGTTACTAGGGAGAATATGGGGGAGGATGCATAGTCTTTTGGCGCCGGGGGCGGGATTTGAACCCGCGCGGGGAGATCCCCCACCGGCTTAGCAGGCCGGCGCCCTACCAGGCTAGGCGACCCCGGCACTCC
>JBEVCE010000079.1:0-25921 GCA_040514295.1 Pyrodictiaceae archaeon
GCTTATAGGGTTAGCCTCCTCGAGTTACCAGCTTGATAGGTTATCCTCGCTGGTCTCGCTCGTGGAGAGGAGATTCTCGGTGACAACATCCATCCTCTCTCGAAGATCAGGGATAGTGGTTCGGGGACCACCTCGTAAGACCATAGCTAAGGGCATGGTTATCGGAATAGGTGATGTGCTATGCTCCTCTAAGCCTTTTACAGGCGGCGGGCTCTATGCGATAGCTATTACTGCACAACATGTTGCCAGAGCCGCGGAAACCGGGGAGCTAGCCCCCTTACTAGCCTTCTGGCATAGTCTTTACAAGAAGCTACGATTCCAAAGATTCTTGACGCTTATAGCAAAGTCTATAGGCAATTTATGGTGGTACCCCTTAAGGCTGGTCTGCGAATCATCTTCCAAGAAGCTATGCATGGTAGATTACGATGAGCACGAGTCCTTGGTAGAATGTATAGCGAGGTTGGGGCTGCTAAGCCTTGACCGGAATAATTAGAAAATTGGCTATGGAAGTTTACGATGAGGAGACTGCACGGAGGATATGGCAGAGAGTGGACTTGATAGGAGATATAGCAGTAATCAAGACACCCTTTGGCATGACTCCCGACAAACTAAGGCCTCTTGCCGAAAGGCTAGTACGTGAGCTAAAATATGTTAAGAGCGTGTGGGCTGCAGCAGGCCCTGTGGAAGGCGAGTACAGGCTTAGAAATCTTGTCCATCTTGCAGGGGAGGCTAAGACGGAGACCATATACCGTGAGTATGGTTGTAGCTTCTTAGTTGATATAACGAAGGTGTACATCTCGCCTAGGCTATCCTACGAGCATTATAGAGTTGCAAGCCTAGTAGGTGATGGAGAAAAGGTTGTGAATATGTACGCTGGTGCTGGCGGCTTCTCGATAGTTATGGCTAAGCTCTCCTCCCCGGAGAAGGTGTATAGTATTGACATCAACGTTGACGCATTCTACTATATGTACAAGAACATAATATTAAACAAAGTAGAGGATGTCGTGACCCCGCTTCTAGGGGATGCAACAATACTAATCGCATCACATCTCAAGGGTTATGCCGATAGGGTGCTCATGCCTCTACCCGATAAGGCCTTAGAGCACTTACCTTATGCTATAATGGCTCTAAGCCCAGCTGGTGAGAGGATAATTCACGTATACCTGCATGTTGGTGCGGCAAAGGGGGAGGATCCCTTAGAAAAGGCTGTGAATATTGTTAATTGGAGGCTACACGAACTAGGCTATGAGGGCATAGTGCGTGGAAGGCGTATAGTTAGAGCTATTGGTCCCAGGAGGTATCAAGTAGTATTGGATCTTAAGATCCTTTAGCCTTCTTCAACACCTCTTGGATCTCCTTTGCAGCAGCTATGGGATCAGAAGCTCTTAAGATCGCTCCTCCTACTATGATGACGTCTACACCAGCTTTTGCGAAGCTAGCGGCACCCTCCTTGGTAAGACCTCCAGCTACGGCTACTATACCCTCAAACTTCCTGACCAGTTGCGAGACTAGGTCAAGCATTTCCTTAGCTGTAAGCCTAAGTCTACGCTGGACGTCAACTGACACGTGGACTTCTATAGCATTAACACCCATTTCTTTCAACTCTAAGGCACGTCTTAAGATATCCTCGACATGTATCAAATCGACTACTAGTGTTATCCCCCGAGATCTCGACTCCTCGAGGGCCTCAAGTATAGTAGGATCTGAGGAGACTCCTAGCACGGTTACTGCAGAAGCACCTGCCTCGGCAGCTAGATCTACCTCGAGTCTACCGACATCGGCTATCTTCATGTCTGCTAGTACAGGGATCCTCCTCGTCGAAGCTATAGCTGACAACGCCTTTACAGCAGTTATACCATTGCTTTTTATGAGAGGAGTCCCGGCCTCTATTATTAGCGGCTCTTCAATCTCGTATAGAAGTCTTGCTGCGAGCGAGACGGCTTTATTTAAGTCGACGAGGTCTAGTGCAACCTGGAGAACAGGCTTGTTCTTTTCAACAAACCTCTCGAAGACTGTCAAGGCAGGTCACCATTCGACATAGATCTTATTAGAATACTTGATGCTCATATATTATGTGCTGGGGCAAACATGGTAAAATATGTATTCGTTACTGGTGGCGTTTTAAGTAGTGTCGGTAAAGGAATAACAACAGCATCTGTTGGCATGTTGCTAAAGGCGCGAGGCTATAGTGTTACGGCGATAAAGATAGATCCATACATAAACGTTGACGCAGGCACAATGAATCCCTATATGCATGGCGAGGTCTTCGTCACAGAAGATGGTGGTGAGACAGATCTGGACCTAGGACATTATGAGAGATTCCTGGGAGTAAATTTATCAAAGAAGAACAATATAACCACAGGCCAGGTCTACTTATCGGTTATCGAGAAGGAGAGAAGAGGAGATTACCTAGGCCAAACCGTGCAGGTAATACCACATATAACCAATGAGATAAAGTCAAGAATTAGGGAAGTTGCTAAGGATTCGGGAGCAGACATAGTCCTCGTAGAAGTAGGTGGTACTGTAGGCGATATAGAGGGTCTACCATTCCTTGAAGCAATAAGACAGATGCGCATAGAGGAGGGTTATGAGAACACCTTCTTTATACATGTAGCTCTGGCTCCAGTATTATCCACTACAGGCGAGCTGAAGACCAAGCCCGTACAGCATAGTGTACAAGAGTTACGTAGGATAGGTATACAACCGGACGCAATAGTCGTTAGAAGCTCTAGGGAAGTTGATCTTGAGGCTAGGAACAAGATAGCCATGTACGCTAATCTACCGCCATCAGCAGTCTTCAGCAACCCTGATCTTGAGACCATCTACGAAGTCCCCCTGGTATTAGAAAAGCAAGGACTCCCATCATACATTATTAGAAGGCTTGGACTCCGAGACAGAGAGCCTGACCTCTCCAGCTGGATAGAGTTCGTTAATAATCTGAAGACCTCGTCCAGAGAGATCAGAATAGCCATGGTAGGCAAGTATACTAAGCTCAAGGACAGCTACTTAAGCATTATTGAGGCTGTTCGTCATGCTTCAGCAGCTTTACGTGTGAAGCCCATTCTGAACTGGTACGAGTCAACCCTAATTGAGAAAGGTAAACTGGATCCAGAGTTGATAATAGAGGAGAATGACGCTGTCATAGTCTTACCCGGCTTTGGAAGACGTGGTGCCGAGGGGAAAATAGCAGCAATAAGGCTGGCAAGAGAGAACAAGAAACCATTTCTCGGTATATGCTTTGGAATGCAACTAGCCATTGTCGAGATAGCACGTAATCTAGCAGGACTTGAAGGAGCTAACAGTACAGAACTAGACCCTTCAACTCCTCATCCTGTTATAGATCTGCTTGAGGGGCAAAAGAACATAGAAAAACTTGGAGGCACAATGCGGCTTGGAGCCTATCCTATAAGGCTTGTGCGAGGCACACTAGTATATAAGCTCTATGGTAAGGACATTGTCTATGAAAGACATAGGCATCGTTACGAGGTCAACCCGAAGTATCTGGACACACTAGAAGCAGTAGGTGTGAGGTTCTCAGGCTATAGCCTAGGGGATAATCGTATCGAATTCATAGAGTTAAAGAATCATCCTTACTTCATAGGTAGTCAGCCTCACCCAGAGTTCAAGAGTAGGCCGATGATGCCCTCCCCTCTCTTTAAGGGCCTACTTGAATCAGCGTTAGAGCTTGCATGAACATTATGGGGTTATATTTATTTTAGCATTAAGCTTTAGAAGTAGCTTTGGAATGGGATGAGGAAGCACCTCCATGAGTAGATCCTGCAAGGGGTTAACCTAATGAAGATAGGGCAAGGTTCCGACCCTCCCTAACAAAAAATCCTCCCTTGGAGGTCTACGCCCATGAGTATGAATGAAGATAAAGTAGTCGTAGTATTTGTGACTACCCCTCAAGGCAAAGGCAAGGAGATAGTTTTGAAGCTTCTCGAGAAGAGGCTCATAGCATGTGCAAATATAGTTAATGCCACGAGTACATACTGGTGGAAAAATAAGATTGAGGAAGCAGAAGAGGAGTTGTTGATTATGAAGACTACAAGAAGATGCATAGATAAACTAATGGATGAAATCAAGAAGATACATCCCTACGAGGTGCCAGAAATCTTAGTCTTAGATGTTATTAAGGCTGATACCAGCTATGCTGAATGGGTTATGAACGAGGTCGAGTGCAAAACTATAACCGTAAGCTAAATAAGTTAGCTCCACTTCTTGATAAGACTATTACTGGCTGTGGGCCCGTAGCTCAGCCTGGTAGAGCGGCGGGCTCTTAACCCGTAGACCAGCGGGCCTTTAGCCTGGCTGGGCGGAAGTCCCGGGTTCGAATCCCGGCGGGCCCGCCACATTAATAAACCTAGTAAACTGCTACGGGCTTCTTCCCTCCCGTTTTCTCAATAGAATTTCCGGGTAAAAACCTGGGAAGGTCTTCTCAGCCTCGTGCATATACTGGTCAAGCCTTATGAAGCCTAGCATGACATAATGCACATCGCTTTCATCTATCTTTTTAGGGGTTCTTAGAACTATGATCCCCCTCTCAAGGCTAAGATTATCGACGATTCCAGGTATATCAGATCTAAGCGATCTGAGCCTTATCCC
Organism: Pyrodictiaceae archaeon; assembly: GCA_040514295.1. GTDB lineage: Archaea > Thermoproteota > Thermoprotei_A > Sulfolobales > Pyrodictiaceae > JBEVCE01. The sequence goes on from JBEVCE010000079.1 coordinate 4,606, forward strand.
AGCTATCAAGCCTCTAGCCCATTGTGAGGAGATGCTTCTTACCTCCTTGGTTCTCGTCTTACCTTCAGTAATGAGTAAATGCCCGCAGTTATAGATTCTTTCTCCTCCAAGTTCTTGTATAGAGCATAGGTTTGCTACCTTATCGAGCGCTATCTTAGCTTGATACGTTGTAGTAAATAGTCTTGCATACATATACTCTCTGTATTCTTTTCTACTTGAAAGACTCCTTTTAAGTACCTTCGGTGGAGAGGGTACGCTGATTACATGATAGCCCACCTTACTGAAGAAGCTTTCTAAGGTTTTAGCTTTCGGCGATTCCATTATAGCTATAGCATCTATGTTTAGAGTTTCAGCTAGTAAGCTTTTATGGTAAAGGCCTTTGCCCTCGACAAAGCCGTCAGTATCCACAATTATGTTTCCTGGACAGTTTCTAGCTGCATTTATAGCGGCCAATACATGGAGCTCGACTATTATGTCTATCCTTACATGGCCCACAAACCAGGAGGCATCAGCATTAGCGTCCTGTAATACTAGTATGGGCTCGCCCTTGGGTTTCACTATAGAAACCATGGCTGGATATCCTAGCTCGTTTTGGCCTACATCGGCCTCTAGTAGACAGTAGCCTAGGAAGTTATATGCCCATAGACTGAAACTCGATTTACCAGTATCAGGCTCGCCTACAACCATTATCCTCTTATAGCCCTCCTCCTTAATCCTATCAAGTACGCTAAGCCAGTTCATTAGCTTCTTGAGTTCTTCGCCTACTTCCTGGTAATGTCCTCCTCTGCCTACACTTATGCATACTCTCGAGCTGCTAAGACTTAGTAAGCTTATCCCCCTAGTTGATCTTATTATGGCTTCACTACCATCCCTTAGTGTTAGGCCTGAGGCCAGGATTTCACCTTTCTCAACGGCTAATTTCGCAGGCCCATAAACTACTAGTCCTCTATCCTTAGGAACCTCTAGACATTTCATTGTATTCTCCCTTAGCTCGAGGGATACCTATTTTTTCCTTACTACTGATTACATATATTTGTCTTGGAGTAGGCCGATGAAAGTCCATATAGCTAGAAGGGACGAGGAGATAATAGGTAGATATAAGGTTACAATCCTCTATGATGCCGAAGATAAGATCCTAGGTGCTATAGTAGAGCATCCACGCGCGGCTAGGCCTGTATACCTTGCTATTAATGAGGAGATAAGGATTAAGCTTCCACGCCAAGTTAAATCATATTTAAAGAAGCTTGGCTTTAAGATAGTGGAGTAAACTATACTGCACTGCTCTAGAGGATCTTAAAGCTTAATCCTCTTTACCTCTAGCTCGTCTATTTGGGCTCCACTACTCCTATCGGCATAGAAAGCTACATAGTTCCTGGGCCTTAGTCTTTTAATTATAGTCTTGAATGCCTCTAGGGGGTCTGCCGTAGAGCCGCAAGTATAAACATCAACCGTGGCATACTCGTAACCTGGCCATGTATGTATAGCTATGTGGCTTTCTACTACAAGAGCAATTGCCGATACTCCTCCATGTGGACCCTCTACGGTCCAAGACTTAATTTCGAGTATTGTTGCTTTAGCCCTTCTAGCAGCCTCTAAAACGGTCTCGACAATATATTTTTCATCGCCTAGCATCTTTGGATCTATGCCATATAAATTCCCAAAGACGTGCCTACCTATAATCTGATCGACGGCCTTCTCCAAGCCATTTCGAGTGACAATATTCTTCTGTATGTTCATGGCATCTTAACCCCAGGAATAGTCTTAGAGCCTACTCGTTGTCAGCATTATAGTCGTTTCGCGAGTTTTTCCCTCAAATCCCGAATATTTATATTTGTTTCTATGTAGAGCTTAATGGCTTCCGGTATCCTGTCTATGGGTATTCTTACCTGCTCCCAGCTATCTCTGTCTCTAAGCGTGACGGTTTTGTCCTCGATGCTTTGGTAGTCAACGGTTACAGCTATGGGCACGCCTATTTCATCAACCCTTGCATACCTACGGCCAATACTACCATCATCATCGTAGATTACAAGGAAGCCTTCATCTCTCAATACATTATAAATTTCTTTAGCTATTCTTATCAGCCTATCGTCACGTACAAGCGGGAATACGGCTGCATCATAGGGGGCTATATAGCGTGGAAGTGATAGTACTACTCTACCCTCCTTCTCTCGATACGCGTATTCTAGTGAAACGTAAAGTAGCCTCTCCACGCCAAAGGATGGCTCGACCACGTGTGGCAGGAATCTTCTCCCAGTAATTTTTTCCTCGACCTCTTTGACAATGATCTTATCCGCTGGTATTTTTTCTCCAGCTACTTCGACATAGCCTTGTCTTCTGAGAGCATCCTCCACCACTGATGCATCCATCTGATTTAATTGTTTAAGTAAAACAGATGCTTTCGATTTATAGGTTCTACCAAGCCAGGCCATGTCGACTATTATTCTCTTTCTATGGAGAACGCGTGGCTTTTCATATTGCTTGAAGACTGTTAGATCTTCTTGACTATACTTAGAGTGCCTTGAAAGATCATAGTCGGTTCTATAACTGTGACCAGATACCTCTATCCACCCCCATCTCGAGACTTTTACCATCTGGTCAAAGGTCTGGCTAGAGTAATGTGCTCTCTCGCTAGGGCCCTTCTCTTCAAAGTATATATTATCGCTGGGTACGCCAAGTTTTTCCACAAATTCTTGTGCAACGCTCATCCAGTATGCGAGCCATGGGCTTGCAACTATTTTCTCCCGTACGAGTTCATCTATAGTGTAGTGTACTGGCTTCTCCCCCCGTAACTTAGCTTCATAGGTTAGTATCTTCAATTTTTTAGACGATACTCGAGCGAGGTATTCTGATAGATAGCCTCCCTGATCAGGCTCCTCAGGATCATAGAAGAACTCGAACTCGGCTATTGTGAACTCCCTTAATCTAATAATACCTTGTCTAGGCGAGATCTCGTTTCTAGCTACCCTGCCTATTTGAGCTATGCCTAATGGAAGCTTCTTTCTCATGACCTCATGTACTCTCTTGAATGCTACGAAGATTCCCTGTGCATTTTCAGGCCTTAGGAATCCTACGTTCTCTGAGTAAGGGCCTATGATTGTCCTGAAGAGTAGATTAAACCTCTTTACCTCGCTTAACTCGCCTCCGCATACCGGGCATCGTATATTCTTCTCACGTATAGTTTTATTCATTTCCTCTATGGTCAATGATTCCGCATTAATTCCTAAAGCTTCCTCTATTAAGTGGTCGGCTCTAAACTTTCTCCCACACCGTTTACATTCTACAATCGGGTCAGTGAAATGTTCCAAGTGACCACTAGCCTCATAAACTATCCTTGGTCCTATTATTGGCGTCTCTATTTCAACTATTATCTCCTGGTGCTTTTTGATGAAGATTCTCCTCCACAATTCTATTATTTTGTTCTTAACGAGTGTCCCTAATGGCCCTATATCATAGAATCCGGCAAGGCCTCCATAAATTTCGTAGCTTTGCCATAAGAACCCTCTTCTCTTGGCTAGCTCCATTACCTTTTCATAGATATCTGTGGTCCCCATGGGTATCACACTATTCCTTGTACTTAATGAGCTTGGCCTCCTAGAACTCGTGGCAGCCTCCAGCATAGCCTATCCTTAGCCCTTCTCCGAGAAGGCTTTTTATAGATTTTTTATAGTTTAAGCCACTATACATTGTCAGGATGGCTTTTCTCCTATTTAGCTCTCATGCATGATGATATAATAATGTGTTATTACTACCTTCAAGAATAAATTATGGGATGAAAGACGTGTCGTCATTGTTAAATCTATATCTAACTAGAGCGTTGAGCTTCTTTGGCGGCATAGAGCCCTCAAGTGATAAAGGAGATTATATTATTATTGGTGTGCCCTTAGAGGCTACCATCTCGTATGTTCCTGGCACTCGTTTTGCTCCAAGAGCTATACGTGAAGCTTCCGCCAACATAGAGTTCTTCTCCATTAGATGGGGTGTGGATCTCGATGACTACGCCCCTCTCGATTTAGGCGATATTATCCTTTCATACGACTTTGATGCAAACCTTAGTAGAATTGCATCTGTGGTAGCGGAGCTCGTACGTAGCAAGCCGGGTCTTCCCCTAGTGATCATTGGCGGAGAGCATACGATAACCTATGGGGTTTTACGTGGTCTTCTCTCCAAAGGGTTAAGGCCATGCATATTAGTCTTTGACGCGCACTTCGATTCCAAAGAAGAGTATATGGGGACGAAATTAAATCATGCTACAGTTATGAGAAGGATCATCGAATCATACTCGAGCGAAACACTATACTTTGTCGGCGTTAGGGCCTTTACTAGAAGCGAGCTAGAGTATATTACATATAAAGGTATAGGCTTCATGTCGTCAATCGATGTTAGAAGATATGGTGTTCGTGAGGCTATTCGTAGAGTCAAGGGCTGGCTCTTACACAAAGATTGCGACACAATATATCTTAGTATAGACATGGATGTTTTTGATCCATCATATGCACCAGGAGTAAGCACTCCTGAGGCCGATGGACTAGAACCATGGATTATACTCGATGTAGCCACAAGTATAGTGGGAGAGACGAGTTATGGGAATCTAGTGGTAGACATTGTGGAAACTAACCCACTTAGAGACTATAGTAACATTACGAGTATTCTTGCAGCCAAGGTCATCGTTGAGCTACTAGCAGCTTACTTCGCTAGGCGGAGGAAGCGATAAGCCTCTTATATGGCTGGCACGATTTTGCTTCCCGGAGGCCTTACCTTATAAACTACTCTATAGCCGCAATAAGGACATTTAATGCTAGGCATGTATTCAAGGTCTAATGCCGTAAACTCCGCACCACATCTACCACACCTATACCTTATAAGAGCTTTATCTTCTATTCTTTCAAGACCACCTTCCTCGGGTCTAGAAGCATTACGTGTAACATAAAGATGTGCCATTACTTGAGACCCCTGTTCTCTTATTCACAGCAACCTTTATTAATTTAACTTGATTCTTCTTAAAGAACGGCCTAATCGAGATCTGTAAAGCTTGCTAGGAGTAAAGCTAGAGTGGAGGAAGGGAAGATAGATCCATGGAAAAGGAGCTATCCTCGGTTTGTGGAGGCCTCCCTCCAGAGCTTTGTGAACAGCTTACGATGGAGCAACAAATAATTAAAATAAAGCTTGAGAAAAGACGCTACGGGAGAGAGGTAACAATAATTAATGGGCTTAACGACAAAGAGATTAATCTTAAGAAGCTTGCTTCAGAGCTAAAATCAAGACTAGCAACAGGCGGAACTTATAAGGATGGCAGGATAGAGTTACAAGGTGACCATAGGCATAGGGTCAAAGAGATTCTTGTCGAGCTAGGTTTTCCGGAGGAGAACATAATAATAGTTGAGTAGTAAGCTGTATCTGGACTACCTTAAGTCAATCTCATTTTTTAATACTGTTTTTAGGATAGTCGAGTTAGGTTCGTAGATTTTAAATATAATAACTGACGCTCCTCTGGATGTTCTGAAAGTGTTAAGGTAAAAAGGGATGCTTAGGCCTTGAATAAGTCTGCTTCTATAATTTTAGCATACCTCATGATATTGGTCTTCTCCTTATACGCTCTTAAGCCAATGTTAATAGCAGCCAATGGGTTATCAACCCCAAGAGCTATCTCCATTTCATTAGGCCTTCTTGCGATCACGGATGATAAGGGAGAGATCATAGGTGCTGGCATAAGGATCACCCCTGGTAAAGGAGAGGTAATGGTAGAACCCAGCGAACTTGTAGCTAAAGATACAAGGCTTTCCCTCGCTGTTGCTAGCTATTATGGCTTAATGATGGCAGGTCTCAACCCGCTGTCCTTTGATGTATTAATCTCATTAAATACCTCAAGAAGCGTTAAAGGGCCTAGTGCTAGCGGCCTAGTAGCATTAGCCGTCTATATGTTGGCCTCCAGGATGCTCATAGCCCACAATACTACAAGGTTAAATTATTCTATGACAGGCTTCTTGTCTCCATCCGGTATAATATTGCCAGTAGAGGGCGTATGTCAGAAAGTCTCGGCGGGCCTAAAGCAGTATAATAGCATATTGGTACCTGCATTTGAGAGGCTAAACTGTGGCACGCTACTCGATGCGTTCCACATTTTAAAGACATGCAGCATACCTCTAGGAGCAATGATGCTGGCTACTCATAAAACCGGATTCCAACAGCTTAGCCCTAGAAGCATCTATCCTGAAGCGTTTTCTAGGTATCAAGAAAGCTTTAGTAGTATAGCTAAAAAACTAATATCAGTTGCTAAGAGACTAAAGACATTGCTGCCAGCAGTAAACGAGACCATAGAACATTTACTTGTAGAGTCTCAAGAGGCTTATAAGCATGGAGAATATTACGCGGCTGCAAGCCTAGCCTATTACTATATTCATGTAATTCTAGACAGAATTGCTTCGTATAAAGGGGGACAGAATCTTCTAAAAGCTAGGAGCCTCATTATGGAGGAGCTGGGATATAGAGACATAAATGAACTTAGGAATAATGTTAGCTCTTTCCTCTTAAAAGAGTCCAATTATTTAACCTCAGCTAACCTTATAAACCTATGGAATCTCGATATACTCGCAGAATCTTATAAAAGGCTTCACGAAGCCCAACAGCTTCTAGACAGTAATGACACCCTAAGATCGACTTATGGAGTATTAAGGCTCTATGCCGCCTTAGGCTGGATGATGTTAATAAAAAACACTGTTGAAGGCCCCCTCATATCTAGAGGAGCCCTTATAGATAAGATGAAGGCTCTCATCAAGTATAGCGAGTTTTGGATGAAGCTTCTTAATACGATCTCTATAGGACTTACAAATATAACTACTGGTCTTGAAGATAAGCTTGAAGAAGCTGCTATGGAGCTTTCGAGAAACAATATACTTAAAGCCTATACGGGTATAGAATTTGTTTTAGAGAGGATTGAGCAGCTAACCTCCCTTGCACCAATTTACGAGTATTATGATAAGGCTTATGTTCTACGTTGTCTCAAAGACACTGTAGCAGCTTATACAATGCTACTTCCAAGTGGAGTTATGCCATCAATGTACTTATTATCGGGCTATATCGAAGCTTATGGCCATCTACTAGGATATTTTGCTGATATAGAACTATTATTGACATTAATATCTAAAGCCTTCATAACCCACTTCCTATCGTCGCCGAGTATGGCATGGTCTTTTAGATACGAAGAATCCGGGTTCAAGGCGAATGTAACATTCTTTCTCCTATCCTACATACTGGTCTTAGCCGGCATGGTTATAACTTTATCGGCTGTATTGGTTACTAGGAGGGATAAAGTCTAGAATACTAGTTTGCTTAAGTGTAGTCTCTCTCCTACTCCTCTCGACCTCACGTACAACGAGAGCTATTATTTCTCTAAAGTCCTTTTCTAGGATTTCTCGGAGCGGGGGCTTATAAAGCGCGGCGGCAGGGTGGTAAGTGGGTACTATTTTTACCTTAATCCCTTCTATTGATGCATCATACACTTGTCCTCTATGTACGGTAATTCCCCTCCAGTGTAGCCCGGCCTTCTTAAAGACCACTCTTCCTGCATGTCTACCTAAAGTTATTATTAGTTTTGGTTTGATAATTCTTATTTGGCGCCAAAGATAAGGCGTACATGCATTGATCTCCTCGTCTGTAGGGTCACGATTGCCTGGAGGTCTACATTTAACTATATTAGTAATGTAGACTTCACTCCTCTTAAGGCCAGCTAGCTCTAGTAGCTTAGTAAGCAAATTACCTGCAGCTCCTACGAAAGGCCTTCCGCTTTCATCCTCAAACTTACCGGGAGCCTCGCCGATGAGTATTATGCTTGCATTTATAGGGCCTTCACCAGGTACAGGGTTCTTTCTATGCTTATGTAGAGGACACTTACGGCAATTCCTTATCTCTTCTAGTAACATCTCGTATTCTTTGGGAACCTCTGTACTCAACGTGAACCTCCATTACCCTTAGTTGTAGTACTATTATAAAACTACTTGAGGATTCCTGCTCTTGGTCCTTTAGCTCCTTCTGTAGGCTGTAACTTCTTGTACCCCCAGACTACGTGCTCTGAGAACAAGTAGTTAGCTAGGAAGCCCAGTAGTATGCCTAAGAGGCTTGCTAGGTACTTCTCTACACTAGCTAAGACATGAAGGATTGCGAATGTAGTATAATTGGTGAGAGCACCTATTGCTACGGCTCCATGATATTTTGCAAGCCTCACGTAAAAACCTCTTTCGCTTCTCCTAGAGCTAAAAACCCAAAGATCATTCCATATAAAATTATTTACTATTGATGCCTCTATGGCTAGAGGATAGGAAACGAGCACATTTAGACCTAGGATGTCAGAGAGTAAGTAGAGTATAAACCAGAGGACACCTATACCAGAGACGCCGACAATAGCATTCTTCACTATACGCCACTGGTTTAGCTCAAGGAGGTGTAGGACATAATCCATGAGTGTCTTTAAACCAAGCTTGCTTCTTCCAGCTCTTCGGCGCTTAAAAATGTAAGGTACTTCTATTATTTTATTAGGTCTAAGCCTGCCTATGATGTCGAGGAGTATTTTATACCCACGGGGTCTAAGTTGTTCTATCCTTGGCAAGAGAAAGTCTCGTCTAATCAGAAAGAACCCGCTTACCACGTCCTTAACATTTTTAGTCTCTGGTACAAGTAGGTGGGCTAAGAACGAGGCTCCTTTCGACATGAGAAGCCTTATCCTACTCCATCCTTCTACGCCGCCACCAGCAACATAACGGGACGCTACGACTAGATCTGCTCCTAAACGCTTAGCAGCTTCATACATTCTTGGTATTACCTCTGGAGGATGCTGTAAATCAGCGTCCATGACGACAATGTATCGGCCACAAGCATTTCTAGCCCCCTCTATGATAGCTGAGGCTAGTCCTCTCTCTCCCTTTCTGATAATCACGTATAACTCTGGATATTCTCTCTTAGAAAGCTCCTCAGCATAAACACCTGTCCCATCAGGGCTATCATCATCTACGATTATTATCTCATAGCTACAGCACTTGCTTAAACTATCTCTAACCTTTCTTAAAAGGATGGGGATGTTCTCTCTCTCATTATACGTTGGCACTATCACTGTTATCTCTGGCTCGTCTGAGCAGTTGCGATATCTAGTTGTCACGCTATGAACGCCTCTCAAACATACCTTAAGCTATTCCCTATTCTTAGGTTTCACAAATCCCTTTTAGAGCAATGGTGAACCCTCATTTATGATTTTCCCTTAAAATTGTAGCTAGACTTTATGAGTCTCTGAGACTTATATAAAAACGGGTATCTAGCTCTATGTCTAGAGAGATTGGCCAGGAGAAGCTACGCGAGCTGAAGAACATTCTCATGAAGGAGATAGAGGAAATGGAGAAAAGAATTGAAATGTACAACATGCTGTTAGGCCTTATAGATAAATGTCTTAAAGTAAGCGGTGAGCAGCCTTTAGAAGAAGCTAAGAGAATAGAATATGTTGATAAAGACGAGAATACAATAGCAGTAGTTTATCTGGGTAAAAGGAGTTTTCGCTTATTTTTCTCAAAGCCGTTTCCTCAATCCAATCCATATATAAAGTACATATTGCATGTTGTGGAGCAGCTTGAGGGCGAGAACGAGAATATAACACATAGTATTATGGGTGATAACGAAAATATTAATGGTATAATTGTTAACGGTGTCTCTGGAGAGGAGATCGAGGAGATACAAGCTGCCTTGGAGTATATCATGAAGAAGCTAGCTGCTAAGCCTAAACAGTCTATGAAGGAAGCCTAGTAACTCGGTCTAACTAATAGAACATATATTTAGGTAGGGATTTAGTAAAGGGGGTCGGTGTGAGACTAGGCAAATCATACTATGTCCCTAGTCATAGACTGCCCGCTTCCTCACCCCCAGCTTATAAAAGGTTTAAAGGCTTATAAATAGAATCTCTTGGGGGTAAGATGGGCTTGGAATTCAAAGACTTCCTAGAAAGCTCTGAGTCCATTAGGCACGAGAAGCCAATGGTTAATATTGAAAATATCGTTGCTACTGTATCGTTAGATCAATCACTAGACCTCTATGCTATTGAGAGAAGTATTCCTAATGTGGAGTATAATCCTGAGCAGTTCCCAGGCCTCGTCTACAGGCTTGACTCGCCCAAGGTCACAGCATTAATATTCAAATCAGGTAAAATGGTTGTGACAGGTGCTAAGAGCACAGCTCAGCTCATAGAAGCCGTTAAAAAGATTATACGAAACCTTAGAAAACATGGAATACAAATCTATGGTAGGCCTAAGGTCCAGATCCAGAATATAGTTGCCTCGGCAAACCTCAATATATGTGTTGACCTAGAGAGAGCAGCTTTGACTTTAAGGAATAGTATGTATGAACCAGAGCAGTTTCCAGGCCTTATACATAGAATGGATGAGCCTAAGGTCGTACTACTAGTATTTAGCTCCGGTAAAATGGTTATAACTGGTGCTAAGCGAGAAGAAGAGGTGTATGACGCGGTCAAGAGAATATATGACGAACTTTATAGGCTTAGAGCATTAAGAGAATGCATAGTTTAATCGCTCATTCCCCGCCTAAGGCGTAGGTCTAATTATTTCTTCTCATCATAACTTTTTAAGGTAAGCTCTTTACCACTCATCTTGCCTAAAGGCAGACGTATGCTGCGTTAGCATTCCTAATAATTGTAGCTCGTCGTATTAACCTCTATCCAGAGAACTTACTCTCTCCTCCCTCTGCTATTAGATTCCGAGGTTTAAGATATCATTAAGATACCATAGTGATGCAGCCTATCATTAGAATCTTGTTAGCGCTCGACCCGGATCAGCTTCTCACCTCACTTACAAGTTCGCATATCTCTACATTAAGGCCTGACAAGAGCCTTCTATCAATTACCTGAGCGAGTGCCTTAGTTCACCTGGTCTAGGACTATCATAAACTCTCTCCTTCGTCTCTTTACTTAATTCTTTAGTTTAACAAGTTCCCTGCCCTCGAGTCCTCTTAAGGTGATTGTTAGGCTCTCTCACTTGCTTACCTTAAATAATACCATATGATTGGCCTAATGAACTTCTATAGTGCTATTTAAGTCAAAGTTATATGGTAAGGAACTTCTCTAATGTCACTTATTTATCGGCTTTAATGTATCTATACTTCACATCATAGTACTCCGCTTCTTTAGCTTCATGATCCTTACCTTATAATCATTATAGATGATGGCGCATTAATTATAACTGATAGCGTGTTGCTGCCTACTAGGAGCTCCTCGTTCACTGTATTACCTCTGGCACCCATTATTACTAAGTCATAGCTTCCTGTAATAACCTCTTGTATTATCTCATTAGCAATGCTACTTGTTGCAGGCGAGTATCTTCTTGCTTTAAACTCCCATTGGATACTATGAGGGGCTAGCCGTTCAGCAACACTTGCCTTAACCTTATCAGGATTAATGTCTTGTTCTACCACGTATAATACTGTTATTTTTGAGCCATAGCGCTTAGCGAAGTCTATTGCAACGTCTAATGCTCTAAAGCTATTCTCGCTCCCATCTACTGGTACAAGGATTTTCCTGAACATGAAACTTATTCTATATGTGGGCTCGGGGACGTACTCCGTCATTTCCTTATCACCTACATAGTCTTGTCTCCGCTAGGTGAGTCTCCCTTTTAAAATCCCTAGACTCTTATCAGTTATATTTAGGGTTTCCTCAAGGCTTGCAGAATTCATAAGTGCTCTTATGGCATCAATGTTTTCGGGTATGACTATAGCCTCTTGATGGACAGCTTGGATCCATGTTACTTCATCTCCATTTACTGTTATAGAGTCCTCCCATATAACTAGCTCTGGTATATCATAACGCGATCTGCCATAATCTCTAAAGAATTCGACTATATCGGCTGTGCTCCTAAAGCCCTTCTCTCCGTCTATAAGCAGTATGCGAGGAGCCTCTAACAAGATCTCTGTAATTCTATCCCTACTCGTGACGTTAGCAAGCTTTAGTGTAACCACATGTACGTGCATTAAAGTTGTGGGTACGACAACAGCAGCCGTCATAATATCTAACCATGGTAATACGGTCTTTACATCCAGGGCATGGTGGCTTGGTATACTCGTGGGATCCGGGACTATAGCATTTATAGGTCCTCTTTTTGTCTCTTTAGGATCAGCCCCCCTCCTAATTATAACAGCATGAACCTTCTTTATTCCTAAGTGCTTCATAATGCTGCATATTCCTCTTAGCAACCCGGTAGTATTACATGATACTACTCTTAAACTGTTCTTGCCGAGCACCTCATTATAATTACATAAAGTGCTAAACGATGCTTCAGCTACATCAGCTTTTTCTCCCCCTTGGAAAACGGCTTTCACGCCATACTTCTTATATAGATCTTTGTATTTCCTACCAGTCCCGCCAGGCGTAGCATCAACTATCACATCTACCTTGCCTAGTAGATCTTCTAGTGTACCTTCAACGGGTAGTCCTTTATCCTCGAACGCCTTGACAGTACCACTTAAGGTATATAATCTTATCCCTCGCTTAACGGCATGGTATGCTACATAATCAGGCCTAGTTTTCACTATACCAACTAGTTCCATGTCTGGCTGTCGTAATATTGCATCAGCTACTCGTTTACCTATCGTACCATAACCATTAACACCTACCTTTATCCTCCTCACTAGCTAACCACCCCCTTACCCGTTACTCCTACTATTTAGCAAGAACTTCTTAAAGGAAATGTTTAGCGCTCTTATCGCTGGTAACTCCTCTCCAGCTAGGAATAGTAGGAGAGCTCCACCAGCAGTACTGATGTGCATTTTATCACGATGCTTGTCACCAAGTTCAGCCATAATAGCGTTAAGATGGCCTCCCCCAATTATCAGATAGGCTTTGGATTCGAGGGCTGCTTCTACTAATGTACGTGTTCCCTTGCGAAACCTTGGATCCTCTATTACCCCAGCAGGACCTCTTAATACTATGAGCTCTGCCTCGCCAATAAACTCCTTGAACATCTTTAGCGTCTCGGGTCCTATGTCTCTTATAAGGCCTTTTATACTCCCCACGCTCTCTACTTTCACCTTATCGTTTACCTCTGTTACAAAATCTATGGGCGTTTCTATAGGTGCTCCTTTAAGTAGTATTCTTCTTGCACGTGGTATTAGGCTCAAGAGGCCTTTTCTTTCAAGAAAGCTCTTATTAAGTTCTCCTATATCAATATTCTTAGCTACAAGAAATAGCTCTGCTACAAGCCCTGTAGTAAGAATTCTATCTGCTATTCTCTTCACAGTTAAATACTCTATAATCCTTAGTGTATCGTGTACCTTGCCTCCACCTAGTACGAAGATCCTAGGAGTTAGACCCGGCTCGAAGATCTTAGCTAATGCCTTTACCTCCTTCTCGAACAACCTACCAGCTGCTGAGGGTAGCAATAGAGGAAAGCCTACAATACTTGGCTGGCTGCGGTGTGCTGTAGCAAATGCATCATTTACATATAAGTCAAAGAGCGGATATAGCCTCTTAACAAGAATCGTTGATGCATGCTTCTCAGGTAAAGCCTCTATAATTTCCTCGGAGACTAGTCTAACATTGTCAAGTAGTAGTACCTCGCCTTTACCTAACTCTCTAATCGCGTTACGAGCCGCAGGCCCTATTACATCATCTATAAAGTTTATATTCATACCAAGATACTTGCTCAATAATTCGGCGTGCCTCTCAAGACTCACGAAATCATCCTCTCCGGGCCTGCCCTGATGAGATATTAATACTACTGAGGCATTTTTCTCTACAAGCTCTCTTATCGTGTCTACATGAGCTCTTATACGCGTATCATCAAGTATCTTTCCAGTTTTAGGATCTATAGGGCAGTTAATATCTATTCTTGTTAGAATTTTCTTTCCGTTTAAACCGTACTTCTCGTCTAAGTCGTCTAAAGTAGCTATGGCTATATCGTCTTTTACTAGAATTGGCATTGTAGAACCCGTTTTTAGATAAAGAAAACTGTTGTTAGGGATTAAGAATTTATTGGTTGAAATATCTTCTGGAGCTTATTTGATTCTATGCTTCTAATTCCCCTCCTTCTAGATTAGGGGTTCTCATACCGATGGCTTCGAGAACTTGTTTATGTAGATCTAATATAAGTCTCCTCCTATCTTCCATTAATACTATATCGCTATAGCCTCTGGCGACAATACTATGTGCGAAGGGTGATGGTATTGATGTAGGACCAAATACTTTAATGCTTATCTTGCCTTCCTCTATATTCTTGAGCACTTCTACAGCATGCTCTATATCCATATAGTCCTCAAGAATCTCTCTATATGTTTCCTTAAGCACTGGAAATGAATTCATGCTCTTGACTGCCTCAAGAAGGGCTTCAGCATTTATTTGTAGTCGGTGAGGATCTCTTTCTCGACCACGGTATCTACGAAGAAGCATGAGGGATCTTTCAGCACAATGACGGAATCTCCTTTTCAGTAGCTCTGTATTCCTTAGAGCCCTACTTAGGATCTCTCTTATGTTTCTCGAGTTTACTTCTTTAACTAATCGATCCAGGTCAATTTTATTAAGTATACCTGGGATTGTGAGCATAAACCCATTATCTGTAACTACTACTCTGACGTTCTTATTAGTTAACTTCGAGAGGATATAGGCATATGCTCTGGAGAGTGCATCATTGGTTCTCCGTCCAAATAAGGTATGGAATATTATATTCGTTGATCCCTCTTGATAGTCTAAATAATGTTCTATGAGTATTAGTTTATCTGATGGTACAAGGCCCTTTGTGAAAACCATTTGTTCAAGTATGTAACGATATATGTCTTTAGCAGCATGCTCCTCAAGGTTATACTCTCTTACTAGATATTCTATGATCTTCTCTTCTGGTACACCATTTTTTATCATCTCAGCGATTTTCCTTCTAAATGCGCCCACGAGTAATGCTGAGTCATAGGCTAAGGGGAGCATCTCGGAATACCATGTGGGTACGGTAGGCTTAGCGCCCTCAGCTGGTTTTACATATGCTATTATACCATCGCTTCTTATGAACTCGTAGGTTCTACCTCCTAGCACGAAGATGTCTCCAGGGGCAAGTAGTTGTACGAAGTCCTCTTCTAAGTCGCCTACATATCTTCTCTTGTCAATGGTGAACACGTGTATCTTGACTTCGTCAGGTATAGTGCCATTGTTCATAAGATATATTGCTCTCGCTCCCCTCTTTTTCCCGAATAAGCCCTCATCCTCGTCGAGCCATATCTTTGCATAAACCCTTTGGCTCTCAAGGTCAGGGTCCTTGCCAGCCAGGAATCTTACTGTAGCTATATAGTCCTCCCAGCTTAGATCGTGATAGTTGTAGCTACGTTTTATGACTCGATAGGCTTCCTCAAGCCTCCACTTCTTTTCAAGGGACATTGCAACGATATGTTGAGCTAAAACGTCAAGTGCGTTCCTGGGTATATGTATATTGTCTATTTTTCTCTCGAGAGCAGCCTTTGCAAGTACAGTGCACTCCACCAGATCGTCTCTATCAACAACTATTATTCTGCCCTTGCTTACTTGTCTTATATGGTGTCCTGCACGTCCTATTCTTTGTAAAAGCCTAGAGACGCTCTTCGGACTACTCAATAGAATTACAAGATCTATATAGCCTATGTCTATTCCTAGCTCTAGGCTTGTTGACGATACAACCACCTTTAGCTTACCCTTCTTGAGCTTATCCTCGACCTCTAATCTTAGCTCACGACCTAAGCTGCTATGATGGGCCTCTATGGAATCCATGTCAGCTATATTAAGGTCTTTTAGGATTCTCTTGAGCTTATAGACAACTCTTTCTGTGGCGCTACGCGTATTGGTGAATATAAGGGTTGTTCTATGTTCCTTTACTAGACGGGCTATTAACCTATATATGGCCTCGTTTATTTCATCAGCTGTAGCTTCTAAGATGTTCTTAAGGGGCACAAGTACACGTATATCTATGGGCTTAGAAAAGCGGGCATCAACAATTTTACAGCTTCTTGGTGAACCATCATCGTTAAAGCCTACGAGAAACTTTGCTACCTCTTCTAGAGGAGATATCGTAGCGCTAAGCCCGATCCTCTGTAACCTCCAACCACTTCTACGCACTATAAGCTCCTCTAACCTCTCTAAGGTTATTGAGAGATGCGCTCCACGCTTACTCGATGCAAGTTCGTGTATCTCGTCTACTATGATCCATCTAGCAGTCGCTAGTCTTTCCCTAAATTTAGGAGCTACAAGTGCAGTCGCTAAACTCTCTGGAGTAGTTATTAGTATATGCGGTGGATTCTTAACCATGGCTTGTTTTTCGTGGGGCGGAGTATCACTTGTTCGTACCTTAACTTTAACCTCGCCAACTTCATAGCCCATTGATGACGCTACTTCCTTTATCTCCTTGAGTGGCGTCAGAAGGTTCTTCTTCATATCATTATTCAATGCTCTTAAAGGCGAGACGTAGATTACGTAGATTTTATTTTCAAGGCTATTGTTCTCGGAGAGTCTGAAGAGTTCATCTAGAATTCCAAGGAAAGCTGCAAGAGTCTTACCAGTACCGGTAGGCGATGATATTAACACATTTTCTCCCTGTTTTATAAGAGGTATAGCACATCTTTGAGGCTCCGTTAATGCACCGTACTTTGACTTTATCCAGCTGGCTACGTAGGGTCTAAGCATCGAGAATACCTCGCTATCCTTGAAGCAGCGCTTAACAGCTGTTATCATGGCCTATTGCAACCTCTATCTTTATAGTTATGACCTTAAATGCTACATGCAGCTCTGAGCTACCCGTCCAGTACCTCCCTTCACCTCCTCCTAGCCAAGGGTTAAAGGGGGTTTAGGTTCCTCTTATCCCTAACCGGACTCACCTAGGCTATTCACGGGGGTTGTTGTGAAGCCTAAAAGAAAGTCTCTGGTCAGTATAAGGCTTGCGAGGAAACTCTTAGAGGAGGAAGGTTTTACTATCATCGAGGAATCTAAGCCTATAATAATCGATGGAGTCAGAATAAGTGATGTAGACTTATTAGCGAGAGGGCCAGAGGGCAAACTATATGCTATTGAGGTAAAGGCGGGAAAGATTGACGTAAATGGCGTTAGACAAGCCTATACGAACGCTCTCCTCCTTAACGCCAAGCCTTTGATCATAGGCCGTGGCTTTGCCGACGACTCAGCACGTATGATGGCTGAAAGACTTGGCGTTGAGTATAGGCTCTTGGAAGACTTGTTTCTCGTTGACATCAATGAGCTTGAACTAGCTATAAGAGAGGCCTTAATAAGTATCGGCTCCACTATAGCCTCAAGCATTTTATCTCTGCTCCGGATTAGGAATCTCTCAGAGAAGGACTATGAGGTCTTAGAGTCCATAGCTCTATCACATAATTTCGTTGAAGCCTCCAAGAGATTAAATGTAAGTATTCACGACCTAGCTACTAAAGTGAAGAGTCTTGTTAAGCAGGGGTTATTACCCGAGACAAGAGATTACGAACTTCTTAAACTTGCCGCGATAACGGTTCTTTGCTTTAGACAGTTATGTATGACAAAAGAACGGCATTAGAGGATTAACGCTATCAGTCTAGGTGTTGTACCTCATCCGCTTACGTCGGCCTCGGCTGTAGTCAGCACCATTAATATTTTAGTTCTGAGATAAGGTTAAGAAGGTTACTCTCATATAGGGTTTTTAGAGCCCATAGCGTCCCTCATGTTATTCCTAATGGGTGCTATAAAAGCGATGGACAAGAACACTTCATTGGCCAAGAAGCTTGTCCGCGAAAAGATATGGAGGCTTCTGGAAGAACGCGGCCTAGCTTTACCTCCGAGACCTCTCTATGGCAGAATTCCCAATTTCGTAGGAGCCGAGAAGGCAGCAAGTTTGCTAAGAGAGACTAAAGAATGGAGAACGGCTAAGATAGTGAAGGTGAACCCGGATTCACCTCAAAAATGGGTTAGGCTTTTTGCCTTAAAAGAGGGTAAGATCCTCATATTTGCTTCTCCGCGCTTACAGCGTGGCTTCATAATCTTAGACCCTAGAAGGATTCCAGGCTACGATATAGACTATGCTTCAACGATAAAAGGCGCATTTAAATATGGAAGACCCATTGATTTAGTTGAGCTTAAAGAGCTGGAAATAGACCTTATGGTAACGGGTAGTGTTGCTGTTGATAAAAGAGGGCATAGAGTAGGCAAGGGTGAAGGTTACGCTGAACTCGAGTATGGCATTCTACGTGAAGTAGGTTCTCTCTCGGCCTCAACTCCAGTAGCTACCACTGTTCATGACCTGCAGATTGTAGAGGATGTACCGAGGGATCCGTATGATATAGTTGTTGACATTGTAGCAACTCCTCGTAGGCTTATTAGGATAAGTAGCTCTGAAAACCTCAAACCACGAGGAATCTACTGGGAGTTATTACCATGCGAGAAGCTAAGAAAGATACCTATCCTGTTAAACCTTGCTAGCCTTAAGGAGATTGATCCCTGGAAGTTATGTAGTAGGGGGAGGAGAGTTCCTACCTCCTCCTAATCTAAGGTGTTAGCCTTTCGGGATCCCTAGGCAGCAGCCTAGCTTCTCTGATATTCCGGAGACCTAGCAGCTGCATCGTAACCCTCTCTAGGCCTATCCCAGTGCCTCCGTGAGGCGGAGCACCATAGCGGAACATGTCGAGATACCATTTCATGTTCTCCGGGCTCAGTCCTTTCTCCTTGACCTGGCTCACTAATTTCTCATATCTATGCTCTCTTTGACCCCCAGTAGCAATCTCTAACCCCCTAAAGATTAGGTCAAAGCTATATGTCCATTGAGGCTCGTCCTCCTTTCTCATAGTATAGAATGGTCTTACAGACCAAGGATACTCTGTTACGAAGACTAGGGGTGATCCATACTCTTTCTCTATAATCCTACCCAAGGCCTTTTCATGTTCGCTGCTTAAGTCCTCTCCATACTCTACGCTCAACCCCTCTCTCTCAAGAAGCTTATAAGCCTCACGAATGGTTATCCTAGGCACATCTTTAGGTATTTTATCCAGGATACCCGGGTAATACTCTTCTAGCATGTCCCTAAACTTTTCCAGTACCCTAACAATCATCGCCTTAACTACAGACTCGGCTACAGACATAACGTCCTCGTAGGAGTCTATGAACCCCATTTCGAAGTCTATACTAGTATACTCCGTTAAATGCCTAGTAGTATGGTGGGGCTCAGCTCGAAAGACAGGTCCTATCTCAAACACTCTTTCAAAGCCAGCTATTACACCCATCTGTTTATAAAGTTGCGGTGATTGCGCTAAAAACGCCGGTTTATCAAAGTAGACTACACTAAATACCTCAGCTCCACCCTCAGTAGCTGATCCTACTATCTTCGGAGAGAAGATCTCCGTGAACCCATGCTCCCTAAACCATTCTCTAGCAGCATGCGCCATTTCAGCTTCAACCATAAATATGAGCCTTACACGGGGATTCCTTAGGTCAAGGAATCTCCAATCTAGTCTTTTTGCGAGCCCTGTCTTCTCAGGCGAGTGTATATCTATTGGCAGCGGCTCGGCCTCTGAAAGAACCTCGATTTCCTCTACTTGGATTTCTCTTCCACCTAAGGCAGCTTTGCTTTCGACAAGAACGCCTTTGGCAGCTATAACGCTTTCAAGTGATAGGTCTCTAGCAATTTCCCATGCCTTAGGAGCGGTATTTTTCTTAACCACTAGTTGAAGTAAGCCCGACCTATCACGGAGAATTATAAAAACTATCTTACCATGCACCCTAATTCTCTCGACCCAGCCAGCGACAAGGTATTTTTCTCCCACATGCCCCTTCTCCATAACCTCTCTTACTAGTTTTCTATGCCTTAGTTCTAGCAAAATATCACCTGGTATTACTCCTAATGTGCTATGTTGAGCCTTATGCTTTTATTCCTCTCGTCCATTCCATCTCTGGTACAAGTTATGCTCTATACCTATTACATCCAGGATTTTACCTACAATGAAATCCACTAGATCGTCTATACTTGAGGGTTTGTGATAAAAGCCAGGTGAGGCTGGCAGTACTATTGCCCCCGCCTCGGCCGCCTCCAAGAGTTTTTTAAGTTCAACAACCCCTAGAGGAGTCTCTCTAACTACAAGCACTAATCTTCTCCTCATCCTAAGCACATTGAGTGCTGCTCTTACCACTAGGTTCGCGGATATACCTGCCGATATCATTGATACTGTTTTGATGCTGCAAGGCGCTATAACCATGGCATCTGGAACATTGCTGCTACTCGCATAGGGCGAGGTAAAGTCGTCTTCACTGTAAATCCTTACTCCTAGCCTACTTAGCCTCTCCCTGAGGAGGTAACCTTCCTCTACCCTGGCGACAGCCTCGGCTGCTCTCGTCACAATAACATCTGGCTTCATAGCCTTTAAAACAAGTACTTCTACTAATCTAACTCCATACCTAATCCCACTGGCACCAGTAATAGCTACAAGAATCTTCAACTAGATCTCACCAGTCCTGGATATCAGCATAGATTACGCCTAATGCTCCATCCCAAATCCTAGCTCCTTCTCCTACTAATAAGCCCTTTAGCAAGGCTTTGGCACGATCAATAGTCATCCAGCCCTTTAGGGTTTCGCACAACATCCTATAGCTTCTCCACGATCTACGAGCCTTAAGAATAGCTATAACTGGTATAATTAAGCAAACCCATACCTTCAAGATAATCCTTGATAATAGTCTACGAGGTATAAAGATATCTGCTATTACTATCCTATTACGTGAAACCCTCCTAGCTTCTTTAAAACCCCTTAAGGGATCCATGAAGTCCCTCGCGGAGAAGAAGGCCATTGATACATCTATGGACTTACTCCTCAACGGTATATTCTCCGCGACACCTACTATCCTCTCACAGCATATATCACGTTGGCACTTAAGCCCTCTAGCAAGCTCTATGGAGGGCTCTAGCGCAATTATGTAGGTATAAGGATGTACTTTAAGCAGTTGTCTAGTGGAGGTTCCAGGGCCAGCTCCCAGATCAAGTATTGTCTTTGGCCTTCTCCCAACGACTAACGAGATTCCTATCCTCCTAACTATGGACTCAAGACCTAATGTCATGGCCTTATTCATATCATCATATATGCTTCTTACATCCTCTATAGCCTTGATAATCCTACTCCACAACTCAAAGCTCTTACCAAGAATTTCCTCTACCACATGTCTTCGCCCAGATTCTGCTATTAGCCTCTCTGTCAAACAAAACCCCTATAAACGGGGACGCTAAATAGCCTAATACACTAACCAGAGTTACGGTTTTCTCCGGGGGCTGCGGGGGTGCCCGAGCCTGGTCAAAGGGGTCGGGCT
>JBEVCE010000080.1:0-7366 GCA_040514295.1 Pyrodictiaceae archaeon
AATGGGGTCAGGATAGTGCTCGCCTGGTGCTCGTTGATGGAGGGAATGCTATTTGGGCGGAAGGGTATAGAGAATTATCCAAGGTGATTACCGAGTACTTTAGGGAGTTAAGTACTATTAAGCGAATAGTACTATGCATAGTGATAGCTGCCATAGCATTACTTCCCTATACATGGCTATTCTTCTTTAGTGCAAATACTATATTAGGGGTACTCCTCCTTGCTTCATGGGCTTCCGAGCTACTAGCTCATGCTAGATTTTTAAGGCAGAATGGCGACAACGTATACTATGCTCTGCTTTCACCAATATTCCTGGTCCCCATCACAATAAACATCGCAAGAGGCAAAGGAGTAAGATAACTATGTAAGAGGGCTTAATGATGGTAGCTTAGAGGCGCTAGGCCAGGGTTAGACTAAGGCATTAAAATAGCTACACGGCTTACTTGTCTGAAGGAGGGATAGTATTGATCAAGCTACTTGAGGGAGTTCGAATACTTGATCTAAGCCATACCCTAGCTGGCCCTTTTGCGACAATGGTGCTGGCTGATCTAGGAGCTGAGGTAGTGAAGGTAGAACCCCCCCATGGGGATGAGACTAGAAGCTGGGCTCCCTTCGTCGACGGCGAGAGTGCTTACTTCATGTCAACTAATCGAGGGAAGAAAAGCATAGTCGTTGATCTAAAAAAGCCCGAGGGCAGAGAAATCGTATATAAGCTTGCTTCTAGGAGCCATGCAGTTATAGAAAACTATAGGCCTGGTGTTAGAGAGAAGCTGGGCGTAGACCCAGAAAGCATGTTCAAGGCCAATAAGCAGCTAGTCTACTTGAGTATTAAGGGGTTTAGGCCTGGAAGTAGTTATGAGGCTAGGCCAGCTTATGACATAATAATACAAGCTATGAGTGGGCTAATGGCCACCACAGGTGAAGAGGGAAGACCGCCAGTAAGAGTGAGCTTCGCACTCTTCGACATCATAACTGGCCTCCTCGCTGCAACCTATATTGCCGCTGCTTTGAGGAGGAAAGAGAGGCCTCTCTACATAGAATTATATCTTTATGATGCAGCAATATTCGCTATGAGCTACATACCAATGATATATCTTCTTACAGGCAAGGAGCCAAAGAGGATGGGCTCCGCTCATCCAAGTATAGTACCGTACCAGGCATTTAGGGCTAAGGATGGAAAATGGTTCATAGTAGCTGCTGCCAATGATAGGCATTGGAGGAGGCTTTGCGAGGCTCTGGGTAGAAAGGATCTTCTCGAAGACCCACGGTTCGCCACAAACCCTGATAGAGTTGAGCATAGGAATGAGCTAATACCAATACTAGAACAAATATTCTCGACCAAACCCAGAAGCTACTGGCTAAAACTACTTGAAGAGGCCGGTGTACCAGTAGCGCCTGTATATAGCCTTAGAGAGGTCTTTAACGACCCGTATTCTAATGAGATCGTAAAGAAGTTGAAACATAAGAAGTTAGGAGAAGTTGCTCAGCTAGTCCAACCCGCAAAGATCAATGGATATACCATAATCGCTGAAAAAGCTCCTCCCCTCCTTGGTGAACATACGCGTGAAGTTCTTAGGGAGCTAGGCTATAGCGATTCCGAAATAGAGAAGCTCATAGAAGAAGGCGTCATACAAGCCCAGCCTTAAGGGGAAATACTAGCATGAAACCTTACAAGCTCTCAGCAATAGAGCTACGTAGAGCCCTAGTCTCCGGAGATATAGATCCCGAGGACTATGTCTACTCCATATATGAGAGGATAAATAGGCTTGAAGGGAGGCTTAACGCTTTTATAACATTAAGAGAAGTAGACAAGGTTCTCCAAGACGTTAAAGAAAGGGTTAGAGAGGCTAGAAAGGAGAAAGGAAAGCCATTAGCTGGCATACTAGTCGCTGTAAAGGACAATATTTCTACGAGAGGATTAAGGACTACGTGTGCGTCTAGGATCCTTGAGAAATACATACCCCCCTTTAATGCTACTGTAGTCGATAAGCTTATTGAGGCTGGAGCTGTAATTATAGGGAAGACAAATATGGATGAGTTCGCTATGGGCTCCACAGGTGAGACTAGCGCCTATGGGCCCACCCGCAACCCTTGGGCGCCTCAAAGAGTTCCTGGAGGAAGTAGTAGTGGTTCTGCAGCTGCACTAGCTGCTGGTCTAGCAACACTAGCCCTTGGTAGTGATACAGGTGGTAGTATAAGGCTTCCAGCCTCATGGACCGGGATTTACGGCTTAAAGCCGACCTATGGAGCTGTCTCTAGATACGGGCTTATAGCCTATGCCGAGAGCCTAGAGCAGATAGGGCCTATGGCACGAAGTATTGATGATCTAAAATTATTATACGATGTAATAGCTGGCTGGGATCCAAGAGACTCAACGACCATGCCTCAGAGAGGGGAGAAGAGGAAGACTGTCAGGAATATCGCCGTTATAGAGGACTTCATAGATCACCCGCTAATAGAAGAAGTTGTAAAGAACGCTATTAAATACGCTACAAGAATATTCGAGCGCAATGGACTAGTAGTAGAATATACTTCCTTGGGCAGAAAACTAGTAGACTATGCGCTTCCGGCATACTATGTCATAGCTATGGCTGAAGCTTCTAGCAACCTAGCCCGCTACGACTGTATACGCTATGGGTGCAAGGAGAGGATAAAACCATGGGAGTCATGGAACAAGTATTACTCGAGGCTGCGTGGCAAGCTCTTAGGCTCAGAGGTAAAGAAGAGGATCATGCTAGGTAGTTGGCTGCTTAGCGCTGGTTTCCGAGACCAGTACTATATCCGTGCCCTAAAGATAAGGAGAGTTATAAGAGATTCTTTACTAGCCCTCCTGAAGAACCATGATATACTTTTACTGCCGTCTGCAGTCTCTGAACCCCCCTTCCTAGGCCAAATGTTTAGTGAAGATCCTTTAAAGCTCTATATGCTTGACCTAGCTACTGTAATAGCTAATCTAGCAGGGGTTCCAGCTCTCACAGTCCCGATAATATGGGGCTCTGAAACTCCTCTAGGCGTACAGCTGGTATCAAGCTACTGGCAGGAATATATGTTATTTGAAGCCGCACGCTTATTAGAAGAGGAAGCCAAAATGAGAGACCTAATAGCCGCTTAGAGAGGAGCAAGCCTCCTAAGGTAATGTTAGGAATTAGTTATTTCCTTGAGCTGGGAGAAAACGAATTCCCTTATCTCTTTAAGGCCTGGTAAGCTCCTCACTATCCTGCCCTCTTCGATATACTTTTCCAACATAGGTCTCGCCCTACTACCATCCCTGCATATCGGTGGGTTCGCTGACCAAGGCGTTATATAAGATTCATTAGTACTACATCGATAGAGCTGCTTAGCTCCAGGGAGCTTACCGCGCTTAGATATTGGTACCCACCTACCATCTCTATAGACCTCGACAATATCCATACTAATGTCGATGCTTGGTGGAAAGGCTATGCTAGTGCCCACCCCAAAACCATCAGCGACATCTTTAAGCTTCCTTATCTCCTCCTCATCTAGCCCACCACTAACAATTATTTTCACATGTTTATAGCCATTAATGTCTAAGGTCCATCTAACTTCTTCCACTATCTTCCTCATATTACCCCTCCTACTACTGGGAGTATCAAGCCGGACCCCCCACAACTTCTCACCTAGAGTCTTAGCTGCGAGAAGCGACTCGTACCTCTCGTCATAGAATGTGTCCGTTAGAGCTATTCTAGGGACATCCTCCTCTACGTGCTTATCAAAAGCCTGCCAAGCCTTAACGGGATCACCAAAGACAATTATTAGTGCATGAGGCATTGTCCCTTGAGGCTTTACCCCAAGAAGCTTATCAGCGTAAAGGCCTGAAACACCATCAACGCCACCAATATATGCTGCCCTATCAGCCATCGGGGCTATGGCAGGATGTAAGCTGCGAAGGCCGAAGAAGAGAACCGTCTTATCACCAGCCGCTAGTTTTATTCTCGCCGCCTTTGTAGCTATACTTGACTCGTGACGAAGAACCCCTAGTATGGGTGTCTCTAATTCTACAAACTCACAATAATCTCCTTCAATTAGCATAAGGGGCTCCATGGCCTTGAAGACATAGCCTTCAGGGACGCTATATACAGTCACCCTCCTACCCTCAAGTATTGCTAGAGCTTCCTCCAAGCCCGCAAAGACAGCCCACTCATAGCCTCTTGGAAGACTATATGCATGTATTTCTGCTCTCACGGGGGTACCACAAAGATTCTCTTTCTCTAAGATCTTCTTCGTCCGTGCAAAATAGACGTCGGTTATATACCCCTTTTTTATCTCCTCGGCTGAGGCGAGGTAAAGCCTAGGCTTCACTGTTACCCCCCAGCCCCCTACTCACCTAGTACCTCAACGATTAAACGTCTACTCCTAGGCCCATCAAGCTCTACTAGCATTATATTCTGCCATGTACCTCTTACCAGCCTCCCATTCCATAGTGGGAGGATCTTCGAAGATCCTAAAAACACTGAGGCTAAATGGGCGTGAGCATTACTATCTATTATGTTGTGTCTCCAAGGATGCCCTGGCCTAAATAACTCTTTTATAATGGTCAAATAGTCCTCTACAATATGAGGCTCATATTCATTAATAATTATGGCTGCCGTAGCATGAGGGACATGGATCACCGCAAACCCTTTTGAAACCCGGCTCTCCGAGACAGCCTCCTCAACCTTATCAGTTACATCTATGACTTGAAGCTGCTTGGAGGTGGAAATATTATATTCCTTAATGAAAACCTTCAAGACGCATCACCTTATTAAACACGTATCAGGCTCTTGGCATGTGAGGTTTCTAATGAACTTCATATCGAGGATGGCCTAGGTAGCTAAAGATAGTATACTCTCGCACCTTATTGTAGACATATGTAGTTTTAAATGTTAAGCTTAGATAGTAGTTCCTGGGCATAAGCGCTAAGGTGGGATACATTGGAGAATGTTGTTGAGAGTATTGAGGAGAAGGTTGCAGCTATAATAAAGAGGTTGGAGAGGGATTTAGGAGACCCTATAGTCTACGTTAAAGACAGGGAGAAATTCCTTGAAATACTAAGTGAGTATAAGGTCGTGGTGGCCAATTTCTCCGCTCCATGGTGTAATCCTTGTAAGGCTTACCTACCTGTATTTCGTAGAATTGCACGGGGGTATTTAAAGAAGTATGGAAATGAAAGTATAGTATTTATATATGCTGATACTGATGCAATGCCTGACATAGCTGACAAGTACAAAGTTGATAACATACCGACGACGATAGTCTTCATACACGGCCATGTAGCTGATGTGATAGTCGGTGTAACCACCGAGTCAAGGCTACAAGAGAAACTAGATAGCATCATAAAGGAGGTGTTTAGAAGCTAAATAAGGAGCTTAGCTTCTCGGAGGATGTATCCTTGCCTATAGTACGTAGGTTATTAGAGTTTAAAGAAAAGCCCATAATAGCTGTACTCCATTTACCGCCTTTACCGGGCTCGCCACTCTACAAGTACTATTGGGGAGAGAAGGATCCTCTTCATATTGTGGACGAGGCTGTTAATGCAGCAAGACTTCTAGATGAAGAAGGGGTCGATGCCATAATCATTGAAAATTACGGGGATAAACCCTATACGATTCGGGTAAAAAACCCAGCAATACTCTCCATGATAGCCATAATAACGCATAGCATAGTTAAGGAAACTAATCTCGCTGTGGGGATAAATATTCTGAGAAATTCTGGGCCTGAGGCATATCTAGTAGCATATTCTTCTGGGGCTTCCTTCATTAGAGTCAATAGTTACTGTGAAACAAGAGTAGCACCGGAGGGCATACTAGAGCCTGTTGGAAGGGAAGTAGAGGAGCTTCGGAGCAACTATCCTCTAGGCATTAAGGTGTTAGCTGATATTGACGTAAAGCATAGTAGTCCTCTAGCCTGCAACTATGACTTAAAAAGAGTAATAGACGACTGTATTGAAAGGTTTAAGCCAGATGCGCTAATCGTGACAGGTACACGCACAGGTTCTGCACCTCAACCAGGCTATGTGGCTATTTTCAAGTCTTCTGGTAAACCAATACTAGTAGGTAGTGGAGTGACAAGCGAAAATATTGGAGCTTACTGGGATATCGCTGACGGCTTCATTATCGGAACCTTCTTTAAAAAGTCTAGGGAAAGCTTCTTAGAGCTCGATAGGATTAAAATTAGGAGGTTTATGGAAAAGGTTAAGAGGCTTAGGAAGAAAACCTTGTGAGAAAATCTTTTACATTCAACTCCAAGTCCTTAGCCCTTACTTACGCCAAAGGTTAAGCTAAAGAGGTCATCAAGCTCCTTCTTTATGTCCTCTCTCTTCTCCTTGACCTCAGGTATTAGTGTACTTAGTATGTTAAAGGCCCTGCCAGACACCTTACCCTTGAACCAGTTAGCGTCTTTTGCCATTCCCACGCCCAGTGTCTCGTATTTGAGACCAGTTAATGGATCCTCTTCTCTCTCGTTCACAAGCCTATCTATCTCTAGTACTAGTGTACCTCTAGGTAGCATGTAGTCGCCATAGGGGTCTACAAGCTTTAGTACTTGTTTCTTTATTTTGCTTAGAGCCCTAATGCCCAGTATCCTATTGGGTGAGGGCCTTATCTTAGCTACTTGTAGGGCTCCTAAGAGCGCTATTATACCTGAAAGGTCGCTGAAAGGCTCGTACCAGGGCCTACCCTTACCTCCAGCAATTACGCCCTCAGACGCCGCTCTTAGTAAGGCCTGGCCTGATAGCACCAAGTTATACGCTGACGCACTCTTGAACTTCTCATTCAGGGCTATGTCAATAATACTCTCCGATTCCGAGCCCACCATGAGTACGTGGCGTGCTGGTGTATCGAAGACTACACCCATGTATAGTGCAAGCATAATCGCTGCTTCGGGCCTATCAGAGGTCTTAACCACTATATCGCCCAATAGGGTTCTTGACACAGCCACATCACTGAGTCTTCGAGGCGCTTCAGTATAAGCTATAACCTTTATTAAGCCAAAGCTTTGGAGCATTCTCAAATAGTAGAGTAGGTCACCCATGCCAAAGTTCTTTAAAGCTATATATTTCTCGCCTAGCACCTCGACCCTGACAATTCCGCCTACAATATCGCTTACAGGTTTAGGCTGTTCCCCTGAAGAGCTAGCGCCAGCCAGGATATCCTTATAGAACTCCACAAGCCCAGTAATGCCACCTAACTTTCCTTGTGCCGCTGCAGCAAGCTCTTTGAACCTTCTAGGCACACGAGCCTCTAGCGTTAGAGGAGGGAGTAGCATACTTCTCTCACCAAGTATCCTAACTATACACGCTATGCAGGGAGTTAAAAATTGCTATCATAGCATCCCATGTAGCCTATAACTCTAATCCAAGCTATAACCAC
>JBEVCE010000081.1:0-6902 GCA_040514295.1 Pyrodictiaceae archaeon
AGAGACAGATATACCTTGTATCCTGTATGAATTAATGATCTTGATAGGTAGTCTCTTTCAGATTCCACGTATTTTTTTGATCTTTCTATAAACCTCCATAATTCTCCTTTGTATTCTATGAGTGCCTTCTTTAACGCGCACTCTGCTATCGTATTTATATTCCAGGTGGGACGTATTGCATCTATTGTACTTAGTAATTTTCTTGTAGTTGTATATATGAAGCCTATTCTAAGTCCTGGTATACTAAATACCTTCGTGAAACTTCTTACAACAATAATATTATCATAAGTAGTATCGCCTAGTAATCCTCGATAGTTACTTAGTTCAGAATATACTTCGTCAACTATTATCCATGCTTTACCATGCAGTTCTCTTGCCAAGTCTTTTAAGAAGTTCTCCGGGATTACCATTCCTGTGGGATTATTGGGATTAGTTAAAATTATCACAGAGTTTCTCAGGTTTTTAGCAATGGTTGATAACTTATCAAAATCTATCTCGAAGCCGTCTTCTCGTTCAATCATTATCTCGTAAACGCACTTTATATTAAGACCTCTACATAATAGCTCATAATCGCCATAACTTGGAGCTACTATTATTAATGTCTGGGGCTTCAACGCTATAATTGAAAGGTTTAATGCCTCAGAAGCACCATTACACGCTACAATATTTCTAGGCTCGATATTGTAGAAATAAGCTATTGCATTCTTTAGCTCAGTATAATTGTAATCAGGGTAAGTCGAGTAGACATCTTTAATACTGCATCTACTTATAGCTTCTTCTAGTTGTGCGGGCACTCCTAGAGGGTTAGTATTTACGCTAAAGTCTATTACTTTACGTTTAACCCAAAAACTTCCACCGTGAAACCTCATGGCATAGTCTCCTTGCGTACTCTAAATCGGTTAGAGTATCAATATCTAGTAACTCAGGAAACTTACACATACTTGTGTCTGCCCAATCTGTTCCATCACGTTTAAACAATGATATGCCAATTGGTGAAGCCTCTGGTTTGCTTAATTCTCGTGGAAAACATTTCCTTGAAGCGATAAGTGTTACAATACTTTTATCAAGTCGTAATGCTTTACTCAAAAACTCTTTAAGCACGTTTACAGTAATGAATGGCACATCAGCTGGAAGAATTAGTAGGGGCTTTTCGACCTTCTTTAAAACTACTTTTATATCTAATGGATAACCTCTCCCAGAAGTCATTATGATGCTTATGTTGTTTTCTAAACACCATCTCCTGGTTAAGGGCGTGTATGGCGAAACCGCTACATAGATGTTATTTGACATTTTAGCTGCTTCGTCTAATATGTGTTTAATCATTGGTTTACTACATACTCTTAGAAGAGGTTTTTCTATTCCTCCTAGTCTTTTCGCTCTTCCACCAGCCATAATGACTATATTCAATGTCTACTCCTCGTTATCCTAAATATTTATCGTATACTCTACTTAAGATGGAACCTATGATTGATGCAAGTAAATCATCGATAAACATCGGTTTATCCTTAAACATTTTTAATTGATGTTTTATTCTATCTATCCAGTAATATGAAAACATTCCTTTCCACCCATTAACATAGGTTGAAAGAATTATTCCTAGTAATTCATCCACTAGGATTTTCTTTGAGTCATTGAGGTACTCTTCCTTCCTTAGGTGAGGTATTGTCCCAGCCAGGCCATAGTGGTCTAATAATCGTGCTGCTAATCCTAAAGCCCATATATTTGGATCTTTTAATAATCTTGATAATTCGTGGACAATATCCTTCTTTATGTCATCTACCGCCACATTAGGTATTGGAGCATGCATGTACAATTTTACTGCGGTGTCCACCAACCAATCAATGGTTACACCAAAAATATTCTTAAATTTTGTGTGAAGATCTAATTTTTTCAAACCATATTCTACTATAGTTTCATATACAAGCTTTGATACAGTATAACCTACATCTGTTACTGGCCCGCCATACATCTCTCTGCTTCCACTTCTCTTTGAAGCAACAATTATCGCATCTGTTGCAGTTGAATAAGCTCTTCCATGATAATTACATGAGAGACCCAAATCCATTAATGCTAGGGTTTTAAGGCTTCCTATGAGACTAACAATATCAACTAAAGCGCTACTGGAAAGGTTTCTATCTATTACTAGAAGTATATTTATCGTGGCATGTTGATGAATGGATTCTTTGCTTCCAATACATACGAGTGGAGTAAACCCTATTGTAGCGATCATTCTAGCCTTTACTGGGTGTTCTATCTCCCTATCAACGTGTTCCTTTACTACATCAACTGCTGTTAGAAAGACAGCGGTAGTCTCAATAGGTAGTCCCATCTCCCTTACAAGTTCCTTTGCATAGTTCTCTGGATTAGGATCGTTAAAGTTCTCGCTTACCCTATGAAACACTACATGAGTTAGTTCTCGGAGGCCTCCCCCTAAGGTGGTTGAAGATAATGCTTTAACTGGTTCTGAAAACTCTATTATTAATAAATCCTTTAAGCTATTTTTCCTTAATAGCATTATATCCTTCCTCAATAAGCTTTTTATATTCTTGATGAATTGCCTCCCACAACTTAATATAAGGAACTCCTCTCACAATAGTTGCTGCAATGCTTGTTCCGCCAGCTCCTACACCTTCCTTAACAAAGCCTTGTTCATAGTATCTTAAGCCTTGGTAAGGTGAGTTAGAGAAATCATAATTATATGCTATTATTGGCACTTCAGGTGAAACCATTTTCACGAGTTTCACTATATTTGATGACTTGTCGTCTATTATCCATCTAGTTGTGCCTATGATTAACTCGTTTGATAACTCCAGCCCATTGTGTTTGGCTATTGCCAATACGGCAGCCATCTGTGTTCCACCAGCTAATATAACCTTTGACCCTTTCTCTAATACACCTGCGAGAAACCCTGCCATTGACACATGAACTGGGTCTCCTAGACACGAGACAGCTCTGAAAGGGTCATTTGTGGGCAGCTCTTTTGATTTATCTAACCCACTTTTCACTATCCGCTGTTTAAGGTCATGAGGATTTCTTGGTCCAGCACTACTTACCATACCCCATGCGTTGTAGCCTAATGCTATTAATATCCCAAGAGCAGTTGTTGTTCCTCCCGGTATGCTTTCGCCTAAGACAAAGACATCTGCTACGTGGGATATTTTTCTAGCTAGTATACGTGCTTCCTCGTAAAGATTCTTAGCTGTAGTATAGGGCAATGCTTTACCAGTATCTATCCTATTACCCACGACATTACTGGGTAAAGTTATATGCGGTATTTTTGGTTTGATGAAGGAACCAGTGTCTACTATGAGAAATGGTATTTTAGCTATCTTTAATGCTGCACGTGTAATTAAAGCTGGAGTCGGTATTCCCTCTGGCGTAACTGGTACGTTTCTCATACTAATGGGTTTACCATAGACGAGGTATTCTGCATCGACTGCTGGCGTATAAAGTGTTAATTCAGGTGAGGCGCCAGCAACACTTACACCTGGTATTGTTGACGTCTTAGTAGAACCTATGAAATATAATGCCATTATACTTGCATTCCTAATCGATTTAACGAATTTCCTGCCATCTTCATCCTTATATACATATATTAATGGTTCCAATAAGACACCCTATCTAAGTAATCAATCCAGCCGAAAAAATAAAATTAAAATATTATAGCATTTAGATCTAAATGGCTTTTCCCTTCCTTGGTAGGTTTATATATGGGGTTTTTCCGGATCCACAGTCTCTGGAAGCCCTCTCTTAGAGTTAAGGTATCATAAATCCTTTTCTCTTAGCCGTTTCGGGCGCGATTAGCATATATGGAATCGCTGATTGGGCAGGATAATGGAATTCAGATGCTAGCCCTCACGTATATCGTCTCATCGTTCACCCTAACTATGTTAAGTCCTAGAGCCTCTAGAACTCTAAGGATTAAAGCTGCATAGTCTTAATATATGTTAAGCTATGGTAGTAGTTATTGGTATAGTAGGCATCATGGTTCAATAATACCACAATACTACTCTAATATCTATTTTATAATACTTTATAATATTTTTTACACGTAAACACTTATAGCTTGAGCTTAGGCCTCCTCCGCTTTTAGAAATTTGAGAACATAGGCTTGTATCATAGCCTATACTTATCATTAAAAGGAGGCGATGTATAGTCAATGACGGTCTGGGCCATATTTAAGCTACATTGAAGAATATGTCATTCCGGATCCGTATTTACGGGATTAGGGTTCTCGGAGACTTAAGTCCAACTTAGGGAGCTTTCAACGAAGCATCAAGGGTGTGGTTTTATGGCGGCGGGGCCCGCTTTGGTAGCGGGGGGTGGATTTGAACCACCGATCTCGGGGTTATGAGCCCCGCGGGCTACCAGGCTACCCTACCCCGCTACGTTACCCCGCCATGTGTTAAAGTTTCTAATTATATATTCTCCGCTTATTAAGATTTTTAGCAGCTGTGTTAGAATAGTGGGGCTATACTCGTGTTTTAAAGGAGGGGTAGACTTAATTCCTACCAGCCAGTCATAAGCTCTCCATACTGTGAACTGGTATCCCTTGTGCTGAGGGTGTCCTCTCGCATGGAGGTTATTGCGGAGCTAGCCCCAGTAGGCCATCCTAATGAGATAATATATAAGGCTAGAAGGTTAGCAGAAGTTGCTGACGCTCTTACTATACCAGAGGCCCCCTTGGGCAAGGCTCTTCCCCCCTCGTCTCTAGTTGCTCTCTTAGTGAAGTTTGGGGTTGACTGGGATATCGACGTTATCCCTCATCTTAAGGTGACTGATTATGTGGAGCGCTCACTACTAGCGCAAGCTAGTTTTCTTGCAAGACTTGGCGTTAAAAGAATAGTCTTGCTTAGAGGTGATGTTGATAGCTCTGAAAGGATCTGTATAGGTTCTGCTGAGGAAGCTCTAGAGAGTCTAAGGAGCGCTGGAAGCCTCTTGCCTCGTGTCGGAGCCCTTATTACTACTAGAAGGCCTTTAGCCATGGTTCTTGAGAGGCTGAGGAGACCCTTTGACTTCTTCTATGTGTTAAGGCCACAAGAGGATCTGGCTAAGCTTGAGGAGATAAGCTCTATTGCTAAAACCATGGCTAAGAAGTTATACGGCTATATAATCGTTGGCTCAGTTGAGTCTAAGAGGATACTTAGGAGTATTCTCGGAGATCAGCCTATAATAAGTCTTGAGGAGCTAGTACATGTTATTGAGCCTATCTCAAATCTTCTTGATGGCTTCGTTGTCGCAAGCCCCCTCAGGCTCTCAGAGGCTATAAGAGCTATCAAGCTTATACGTGGCCTAGTAAACTAGTCCTCGATCGTCCTAGGGGCTTTGACGAAACCTTTCTCGGACTCCGAGACATTTAATAGAGCATCTTCCCGGCTAAGGCCTGGACGGGGTTCATCCCTTCTATAAAAGCCCTTGCTCTCAAGGGGGTGATAAAGAGGCTCTATGTAATCCACATCAGCATCTAATATTGTATCTATGAAGCGCCTCATCGCCTCAATCCCTCTACTTATCCTCTTCTTCTCCTCCTCTGAGAGCTCTAATCTGGCTAGTCTAGCTAGATGCTCTATGAGGCTCTCGTTGTTCCTAGATTTAGCCTGCATTGAGAGGCCCCCTAGTACGGCATGGTTCTTGCCGGAATATTGAGTTTTTTAACTAAGTAGGAGGCGAAATACTCTGCTCCACTCCTCCCCCTATAAGAGTCTACTATAACGAATTTGGGTCTAGCCTCCTCTATGTACTCTACAAGTTGAGAGAAATCGGCATGATCGCTGAACGATATTATCCACTCGTTTTCGCTTAGCCTTCTAATAGGCTCTCGGAACTCCCATCCAGTCAATAATATGTGTGTTGGCTTCTTGTAACCTCTAATGATACTACGCCTTCTTCTCCATTCGTAGAGGTGCTCGAATGCTATAAACCAACCGTCTCTAGCAATCTCATGCACTCTATGATCGTCCTCATGGTAGACCATGCCTAGGCTATAGCCGTGTTTTTCAAGGGTTTTAGCTATTAGGAATGTCTTGAAAGGTACTATGAATGGCGCCTCTACTCCACGGCTCCTTAACAATATCATCACCTCCTCGAGCTTACCATTATAACCGTAAAGGTATACTGGCCCCTTGCTGAGCCCATCGAGTACAGCATCCACTAGGAGCTCATTGATTTCTTCTTGCCATGGCCTCCTCCACTCCTTCCTACCATATGTGGCATCAATTACTAGTATGTCTGGCTCCTGGGGGATGAACGTTCCTGGTAGTTTAAAGTCACTGGTATAACCATAGAGTCCTTGACTGCACTCGAGCATAACCATGCATGAGCCCGGTATGTGGTTGGTTCTTCTAAGTACGAGCTTACCGCATTCAACCTTGTAGCCTATGTCATAGGGTAGCTTGATCTTTTGGCGAGGCCCCATGCTGTAGCCTAGTATCTCGAGCATGTCATGGGTTAGAGGGGTTGCTACTATACTCCGCCTATTCTTTATGTCCTTTTCAAGGCCAAGGATATGGTCGGAGTGTATATGTGTTACGACCCTGACGATAGAACTATCCATATAGCCGTCAACAGCTATTCCTTTAGCTAGTACTATGGCTCCTGTGCTGGTAATCCTAATCTCACTATCATTGATAGTTCTTGGCAATTTTTAGCGACACCCTCCTAAAACGTAGATCCTCGCGGTCGAGGACTCCTTTTCTCCAGGAGATTTTCTACGAGCCTCCAGGAAAAAGCTGTTTTAGTTAAAGGGATAATGTATTACTATATAGGGTCTAGTTCTTTTCCGTAAACGAAGACTTGGTAAGCCTCCTTGTTATATGCTTAATTTAAGCTTATCGGAATTTTGTATAGTGTGGTTATAGCTTGGATTAGAGTTATAGGCTACATGGGATGCTATGATAGCAATT
>JBEVCE010000082.1:0-6866 GCA_040514295.1 Pyrodictiaceae archaeon
CACTATTCCCTATAATCAGCCTTTGGATCTAGCTAGTCTATCACAGCTCCTCCCCAAAGATCTCTCCCGACCATTATGCTAGGAATAGCCGCGATCATCAACTAACGTACGCCATGCATAGCCGTGTAGACGCCCCGAGAAGCAAGCACGTAGCCTCCTAGGAGCCGCCAGCACAACTCGTAGAGCCTTAAGCTAGAAGGCTATGGCCATAGGCTCGCTAGGTGTAGCGTTGGGATCATTATGCTGGTAGTAGCGTGGACCTAGCCGTGTCCACTACATCAGAAGCCCCATGGGGGGCGAACCAGTAGCTATAGAGGCTCATGGTCCAAGGAGGAGCTAGGGGAGGCGGTACGCCTTGGTGGCTGAGAAGGGGGAGGCCCACTCCTAGGGGGCTAGCTTAGGTCACCGCAGCCACAACCCATCTCCAGGACAAGCCTATGTAGCTCCTCGAGCCCCTCACCCCTAATAGCCGACACCCTGGGCACCGCAACAGTCTTGTTGTACTTTAGCAGGATTTTTAGTACCTCCCTCAACATCTCTGTGTAAAGGCTTCTAGCTGTACGTAGGTACTTAGCAACTCTACCGAAATCCCTAGTTATATCCCCTAGCATCTTCCCGCCGGGGACAGCATCGATCTTGTTGAGGACTGGTGCTGTCACAAGCCCTAGCCTCAGCTGTACAGCCGTCGCTAGTACCGAGAGAAAGGCGTAGTCGGCTGGATCCTTTATCACAGTGGCGTCTAGGACGAATACCGCATAGGATTCTGGGCTGATCTCGCGTAGAGCTTCTGCAAGCCTCCAAGCTATATCACGGAATAGGAAGACCTCCATCTGGCCAGGTGTATCCACGAGCACGTAGTCGGCATCACTATTCTTAACCGGGCCAAGTATGTCCTCTATCCTCTCAGCCATGATCTCCATCGACTTAACTAGCGCGCCGTTAGGCCCCAGCCCATACCTACGGGCAACCTCCCTAGCATCAACAATACTCCTTACATCAAGGTCAGGCTCGTAGGGTAGCTCCTCGGCTGCAGGGTCAAGGCTAACCGTGTAAACCGGGGCCCCTCCCTCACGAAGCCACTTAGCATAAGCTGCTACCAGGGTTGACTTGCCTGAGCCAGCAGGCCCCACGAACACCACTATCAGCTTACCCATAGCCCCCACCCAGTCCTACCCCACATACACCCTAGGTATAATATATGGAGGTGGTCAGCTAGGATCTGGGAGGATAAGTTTTAGCCCCATGGGCTGGGAGAGGGTGGGCTGGGAGAACTGTAGGAGCCTACTAGAGGACTTCACCAGGAAGCTCAAGAAGCTGGGATGGAGAGGCCTAGTAGTACTAAATTCTAGTAGTCTGCCTAGAGCAGTAGAGGCTATAGCCTCCACGAGCCCCGGGGACTGTATAGCCTCATCGCCCTCCAGGCTAGCCGGGATCCTCCCCCGGAGCTGTAAGCAGGTAGCCTTCAGCAGGCTCCAGGAGGCCCTCGGGATGGAGGCAGGGACAGTCATACTTGCCACCGACGGACTATTACCACCAAACATCATCGCCGGGTTCTCTGGAATGGTTAGAGGCGGCGGGATCCTAGCAATAGCCGCGCCGAGGCTCGACGAGTGGAGGCCTGGCCCCCCAGGAGGTCTAGGAGGCTATCGAGAGTACCTTCTCTCATCACTGGAAGAGGCTAGGTCGATCCTATGGCTGGAAGAGGAGGGAGGGGGATGCCGGGTCCTAGCCCACAAGCTTCCAGAGGAGGGGCCAAAGCCCTGGAGGAGGGAGCTAAGCCCTGAGGCTAGGAAGAGGCTTCCACAAGCATTGCTGGGACTGCTCACCCCAGGGCAAGCTGAGGCCCTAGCAAGGTATGCTATGGGGAGGCGTAGGCTCCGCTCATTCCTAGTAGTTGGTGGGAGGGGTAGGGGTAAGAGCTTCCTACTAGGCGTAGTACTAGCCCTAGAAGCGAGCCTAGGCTATAACGGTGAAGCTCTAGTGGTGGCTCCGAGCCCCTGCCAGGCTAGGAGCCTCTACCGAGGCCTAGTGGAGGCATCGAGGAGGCTAGGCCTCAAGACCAGCATGAGGGGTGGCGAGTGCCCCCGGATGGTTAAGGCGGGAGGCCTCGTAGCCAGGTACTCGAGGCCTGACCAGGTAGGGCAGGCTCCGATAATAGTCGTCGACGAAGCTGCTTCGGTGGGCGCCGCTAGGCTTAGAAGGTATAGGGAGAAGGCGGCGAGAGTCATAGCCGCTACAACACTCTATGGCTATGAGGGTACAGGGAGGTTCATGGCACAGTATGCTGGGGAAGTACTCCCGAAGCCCATGGAGAAGGTTGTGCTCGAGGACCCGGCTAGGTATCCTCCCGGAGACCCTTTAGAGGAATGGGTCAACAAGACCTTCGTCCTCGAGCCAGAAGCTAGCAAGCCGCCCAGCACGGCTAGCCCCGAGAACATAGAAATCCATACGATGGATGGGGCTATGCTGGCGAAGAGCCCGGGCCTAGTAAGGCGTATAGCATCCCTACTCTACGAGGCCCACTACAAGTCCGAGCCAGACTATATACTAGTACTACTCGAGTCCCCCACCCACATGTTCTTCACAGCTAGCGTGGAGGGGGCACTAGTAGCGGCGGCCGACGTGGCATTCGAGGAGCCGGGCCAGCCTAGCAAGGCTAGGATAAGCATAGAGCTTCTAGAAAAGCTTCTAGGCCGTAAGATAGGGGTGTGCGTAGCCAGGGTTGTGAGGATAGCAGTCCATCCAAGGCTACAGGGTAGGGGTATAGGATCCAGGCTACTAGCCTCCATAGAGGACTATGCTAGAGGGAGGGGCTGTAGCCTAGTAACAGCAGTCTATGGTAGGAGCAGGGTGCTAGGCTTTTGGCTACGCAACAACTACAAGCCATACTACATGAGCCCACGCTTCAATAGGGTAACAGGGGAGAAGAACATAGCGGTTGCAAAGCCCCTGGACAGGGAGGGCGCTAAGCTACTAAGAGAGGCCATGGCCAAGATGGCTGAGAGAACCATACTATTAGCCCACATAGCCTACCGGGACGTGGAGGCCGAGACACTAGCACTAATACTAGAAAGCCTCTCAGAGATAGGCGCAGCCAGGCTAGCGACGCCCTCGAGGGACGAGCTAGAGGAGGCCAAGAGGCTACTGGGGGTAAGAGGCCAAGAAGCCATAGAGCAAGTGGCCTCAACAGCCTACAAGGCCGCACTCGCACAACTACCAGCCATAGCCCAGAAGCTGGGACGAGACAAGCTCATAGCAATAGTAGCCTACCTACTACAAGGTAAGCCCATAAACCAGGTAGCGGGCATTCTAGGGACAAGCCTCGAGGAGGCACGGAGGACCATAGCAAATGCCATGGAAAAGCTGCTAGACGAGGCGCTTAAGACTACTAGACGGGTCTCGAGGATTTAAGCACTAGGCTAGTAGAGTCCAGCATAACCCCTAGAAGCCCTTGAGGGTTGGGTTAAGGGCCTAGAGCTAGAAGCTTGGTTTTGATAGCTGCTCGTATAGTTTATCCCAGCAGCCTTTCCTGTATCTTAGGTAGAGGTCGCTGCAGCCTATCTTTGCCTCAGTGATGTTTCTCTCTAGACCTGCATGGGCTCTAAGGTTTCTTGGATCCATGGAGGATACCGCCCTCTGGTCGCATTTCTCGTTAGGCCATCTGTATAATAGTAGGGGTAGGGGGCATTCCCCGCGGGGGTTTAGACAGTTCTTGGCCATCTTGTCTAGCTCGTTTAGAGCTATAGGCCTATAGGT
The DNA here is from genome assembly GCA_040514295.1 of Pyrodictiaceae archaeon. Taxonomy (GTDB): domain Archaea; phylum Thermoproteota; class Thermoprotei_A; order Sulfolobales; family Pyrodictiaceae; genus JBEVCE01. The sequence goes on from JBEVCE010000082.1 coordinate 3,757, forward strand.
TGGGCTTAGCCTCTCTGCTATCTCCTCTAGCTTTGTGAGAGGTGCTCCCTCCTCCTCGAGCTGGTGGCGCTCTGGGATCTCGCCAACTACTCTTCCTAGATAATCTTGTAGCGCTGCTGAGAAGGCTAGGAGTACTATGTCCCTCATGCTGTAGAGTATTGAGGGTACAATCTTCTTCTCTGTCGAGTCTATCCTGGTCTCCTCGTCTCGTAGCCTCCTAGTGCTGGCTAGCTTCTCTACGAGGACTTGTAGCCTCCCTGGCCCATCCTTGAGGATGCTGGCTGCTAGGTATAGTGCTGCGAGGGGCATGGAGTAGAGGGTTATGTGTGTCGCCGCTATGCCCGCCCTGAGCATAGGTGTAATCTCCTCCTCTACAACCCTGATCTTAATACCGAGGTCCGGCTCCATGTAGCCGGGTGCTAGCCTCAGCGGCTTAGCCCTAGCCTCACCCTTCAGAGAGCTAGCGTGATGCTTAAGGAGTAGCGCTATTTCCTCAGCTGCTCTATCGGGCTCTATGACCTCTCTACCAACCATGTGGATGCTAATAGCCGGCTCCCTGGGGCCAGCCCCGCTCTTGGGATACGGCTCGCTATTAGTATATACTAGCTCTATTGCTTTATTCTGGGAGGCGGAGTAGGCTAGGGCTGCTAGCCTGGAAGCCTCGTAGAAGGCTACCGGCATATAGTTTACTCCATGGGTTAGGTCTACCACTAGCTTCTCCGGCCTAACCTCGAGGAGGGAGTCGAGCAGTAATAGTAGTACTTCTCCCCCATAGCTCTCTATGGGGCTAGGCCTCTTAGCCTGGGTGCCTTGAGGCCCAAACCTCCAGCCACCATAGGTTCCAAGGCCTGGGACAACCTCTACCGACAGCTTCCCCTCGTCTAGCATACTTGGTAGGTGCCTACCTCCAGAGCAGCTTCTGATCCAGGCCTCGACCCCAGCCCTTACAGCGTTTACGAGCTCCGAGTAGGAGCCTATGCTCTCAAGGTCTATAGGGCCGCCCGCAGCCTTGCAATCCCTCTCGGGCACCGTAGCCAGGCTATCAGCAACCACCACCAAGGCTCTTTCAGCCTTAAAGCAGTCTACTACCGCCTCGAGGCTAGTCCTGGCGGTAACAACCTTGCAGTCTGCGAGGCTGTAGCTGGCAGGCTCCCAGACAAAGGGGGCACCCCATGGAGCAGCGGCAAGGACTGGCAAGGAGCCTAGACACCTCCTCTTCCAGCCTAAGAGGGGCTAGAGGGGCTATTGAAGAGGATAGCGTGGGCTCGGGGAAGGCCTACCCAGCTGGCTGCAGAGGCTGTTTCGAGTCTACGAGGATATTCGAGGTAACTAGGCTGCATCCATTAAGCTGATTAGATTTTGCGAGAACGAGTCTTGGGGGAAGCCGTCTACCAAGACCAGCTATTGATGATGCCACCCTTTAACGTCGAGCCCTGAGCATAGGTGCACGCAGGATCACGGCAGCACCGGAGACAGAGGGCGAGGTGATTACGATAACGTGGGGATTAGGGCTCTCTTCTACAATCCAAAGAACTACCCCGGTTTACGCGACGTTGGTTCCATGCTTTCTCTGTGTCGCAATACGTCCAGAGAAAGGATCGAATCAACCAAAATGATTGGAGCAGAGGACTACGATACGGCCATTAACGAGGTCGATAAGTCGCCGCACAAAATAATTGCTAAGCTATCTACGAGCGTAGAGAGCATGAGCCATACTGTTGTCTCACCACTAGTGATGGCTATGAGCTAAAAGAGAAAGAAAGAAGAATAGCCAGCCACCTATGCAACATGTCGTAGGGTGATGTAACATAAAGCGATATCTCAGAATAGCGTTTATGTCCAGGTACCCGCCAGCTCACTGCGGCGTAGGAGAATATACGCGAATGCTTGTCTCAAGCCTCTATTCTCTGCGCCGAGACCTAGATATGCTAGTTATAGCCACCGAGTTGTCAGGCTCAGAACACTACATAGAAACAATTAGCGGTGTCCCCGTCTATCCCGTGTTACGAGAAAAAAGCAATGACTATAAAAAATCCCTAGATGTTTTAGCAGAGAGAAATGGTGTTGATATTCTACACATAGAACACGAGTACGGCATATTTCGTGACGGGTTGGGCCTGCTAAGTGTGATAGAAGAGGCTAAGAATGAAGGACTCGCTAGAAAAGTAGTAATAACCTTACATACGGTGTATCATCCCTCGTCTAGGCGGAGCGATGCACTATTCCTCCAAAAGAACCTACATAGCAATGCAATAGATAAGATAATTGTTCATAGTAGGCTCCAGGAGTTCGAGCTCGAAGCACAAGGACTACCAATAGATAAGATCATTAGAATACCTCATGGCACACTAATAAATCCCTATATTAGCATGCCCCGCTATAAGCTCTGTGAATCTCTGGGGATTAGGAGAGAACAGCTTAATGGAACCGTAATAGTGACGCCTGGCTTTATTAGGCCCGACAAGGGGCTTGATGTATTACTTGAAGCACTAACCTACGCGCAGTTCAACTATACGCTCATAGTAGCAGGCGAGTTTAGAGACAAAAGAATAAAAGAGCTTATAGAGAAAAGCAACCATACTATTGTTATCGAGAAGTATTTATCTCATGACGAGATACTAAAACTGATAGCTTTATCCGACATCCTAGTACTACCATATAGGGATAAGCCAGGCACATACTCAGTTAGCGGTATACTTCATTTATCCATGGGTAGCCTGCGACCCATAATAGGCACTAAGGTTCCACGCTTAATAGAACTTTATGAAAGAGCTCCACGGATGTGCGTGACCCCGGGAAGTACTAGGGATCTCAGAGAACGGCTTAACTGGGTCCATAATAACTATGATTTAGCGGTAGCCTATATGAGCGAGCTATACGCCTATGCTGCCCGGACTCAGTGGATTCGTATGGCTAGGCGGCACTTAGCTCTCTATAGGAACCTCTTAGTTAGAGGGGGAGGCTCGTAAACCTATAAGGTCCTATTATGCTGTATACCTCCCTCTCTAAGTAAGCTAGTTAACTAAGCTAGTTAAGCTAGTCCTTGGATATAAAGGCTTCCCGAATAACAGCAACGGTTGTAAGCGGCAACGACCTCGCACCCCTCATAG
>JBEVCE010000083.1:0-23710 GCA_040514295.1 Pyrodictiaceae archaeon
ACACTGGTTAACAACAATGATAGCTCGTCATCGTTACTCGTTGTTAACGATGATAGCTTATCCACGAATTTCCTCCAAAAATCTCTATCTATGGCTATGCGTTCGCCAGCTACCTCAATGACCAAGGCACCCTCTCTTCGAAGCCTCTCGAAGAAGGCTGCTCGATCTCTAAGCCACTGCACTTCGGATTCGAAGACAACACCTTGCTCGCGTAGCCTTTCTATAGCAGTTCTCTTCTTGCGTACCCCTGTTTCTCCTTGTTTTTCTGCTCGAAGTCTCTGGGCTTCGAAGGCTTGAAGCCTCCTCTCTATTGCGTCGAGCCTGGTTCTAAGCTCCTCAAGCACCTCACTCACATTAGCGATTCTAGAAGCTAGCTGATCTATTTTTGAAGTCCAGGGGTTGAGGAGATCTTGAACTTTTCTTTCAAGTCTTTGTAATAATCTCGTCTCAAACTCTCTCGGTTGGGTCGATGCCAGCTTTTCTCTTATAATTCTTTCTACAATTGTTCTAACTTTGTCCTCGAAGACCTCGAGATCCTCTCGGCTTACTCCTTTATGCTCTTCACTAATCTCGCGCAATAGTATGTCGCGTACATAATCAGCTAGTAGAGTGTAGCCTAGCCTCCTACTCCTGCGTAATAATTCCTCATAAACTTCATCGTCGAGCTTGATGGCGAGTATTCTTGCCACTTATAGTGCCCCGAGAGTAACATATTCTACCACAGAACACCCTTAATCAAGTATAGGGGCCTAGGATCCTCGTTTAAGAAAACAGGCTATGAAGAGTGCTAACGCTGCTGAAGAACTTGAACGTGATGAGGCCCTCGATCACCGAGCTCTGCTAGATCCATAAATAAAAAGGATAAAATAACATAGATTGCTGAGAACCATGTCACTAATCATCTATTAACCGGGAGAGGGTATAGAGACAAGCTCTCCGGGTGTATGACAAACTTGCCAAGCATTAAGAATGGCAGTGAGAATAGCAGAAGCCTTGATAAGGGCTCTAATAGAGCATTAAGCTTCATAGTAGACGCTATGCTAGGTGATATGGCTAGATGGCTTAGACTCCTAGGTTATGACACAATCTATGCGGGCAACATGAGAGACCCAGAAATAGCTAGGCTAGCCATGAGGGAGAATAGGGTTCTACTCACCAGGGACAAGGGTCTTTACATTTTTGCCAAACATAGAGGGGTCAAAGTTCTGCTTTTAAGCGATGAAGCTAATATAGTTGAGAGGCTAGCATACGTTTCTAAAAAACTAGGAATAGAACTAATAGTCGATCCTAATAGATCTAGGTGTCCAGTCTGCAACGGAAGACTAGTAAAAGTTAAGGACAAGAAGCTGGTTATGGACAAAGTCCCTAGAAGGGTGTATGAAACATATAGTGAGTTCTGGGTCTGTACTAGGTGCGGCCAAGTTTATTGGCGTGGAAGTCATTGGAGATCTATAGAGAGGATAGTAATGGAGGCACGCAGAATAATTAAAAACCCTGGAGGAAGAGGTCGATCTAATCTCTAGAATACAGTACATATGCTTTAACTAGCTCCTTAAGCGTAACTATACCAACAACTCTATCTTTATGTACCACGACAGCACCTTTACTTTTCCTCTCCTTAATCTTATCAATTACAGCTCCTAGATTATCATTAACGTTTACTATGGGTGCACGGGGCCGAAGGACATCATCTACAAGGAGCTTTTCTATCCTCTCCTTCCTAAATCTTACCGGCACTATATCATGGAATGCAAGAAACGCATCAGCTATTTCATCAATGGTTATGTATCCCACCAGCCTATTATTCTCATCTAATACCGGCATAAACATTACATCATACTTAAGGAAGAGCTGTCTAGCATGGATAAGCTTGTGCGTTGTACGGAGGCTCTCTGGAATCGTGAACATCACATCCACTACTTTAACTTGAAGGCCTCTTGCCTCTGATGCTATCTCCCATCTAGTCAAGAGCCCTTCTAAACTATGACCTTTAACTACTGGTAGCGAGCCGAAACCATGCTCAAGCATTATAGATGCAGCCTCTTTCAACGATTTCTCTGGCGTTATGGTGAAGGGATTTGGCGTCATAAAGCTAGATACGTGCAATCTGCCTGGTGTGACATTACGCGTTCTAAGAGTAGCTAGCTTCATCATTATATCCTTCTTTGTCATAATCCCTACTATCCTACCTTGCTTAACTACGACAACTCTATCTAAATCATATTTATCCATAACCCTTACAGCATGCTCTAAGGTTTCATCCTTAGCTACAACAGGGAACTCTATTCTCATAACATCTCTAACCGTCTTCAAGTCAGTCACCCTTCAACTAAGTGTAAGAGCACGTTCTAGTCCTTAGCTATAACGGCCTTAAGAATATTATGCTTAACTACAATACCTATGGGTGACTCATCCACAACTACTGGTATTGAGCTTATATTCCTCTCTAGCATGATTCTTGCAGCTTCTGATAATTTTTCCTCAGGGGAGACTGTGATAGGATCCGGAGTCATAATGTCTGCTGCAACTGGGATTAAATAGCTGTAAACAGGCCCTAATCTGCCCTTTTCGAGAATACTAAATCTTCTTACATATTTTTTCCCAGTCATCGCCTCAGCTTTTAGCTTATAGAATGAAAGATCGCTAGGAGCTATGATGCCTACAAGCCTATTATCATCTACTACTAGTACCCTACGGATCTGCGAGGATTCTAATAAGCTGGCTACATAACTCAAGGAATGCATAGGGCTCGCGATGGGAGGACTCGTCTCCATGAACTCCCTAACGCGATGATCAGCCCGCCTTCTTTCTATGTAGAATCTAATGATGTCAGTCTTTGTGATAATGCCTATTAGTCTACTATTATCATTAACCACGGGTAGACCTCCAACACCATGTTCAATCATTATTCTTGCAGCATGCTCTATTTTGTCATCTCTATTAACAACAATAGGGTTCTTTGTCATAGCCTCTTCAACACTTATTCTATCAAGCGGCCTCTTAGCTGCCTGTGAAGAAAGTACGCGTGCCATATCAGCATGTGTTAGTATGCCTATAGGTCTTTCATGCTCATCAACTACAACTATTCTACCAATCCTATGACGTAGCATAAGGTTTCTCACGTAAGCTAGGCTATCTGTTCGCGAAGCGACTATTACAGGGCTACTCATGTAGTTATCCACGTACACCATTATTCTCCCCAGAGTTAAATAGAATCACATATTTTGCCGATTTATTGATAAGGCTGAGAAAACATGCGCAGGTTATAGGGGTATGGGCTATCTAGATGTTGCAAGTCCGTAAAGGATATCCCTCTCTGTAACTATCCCTACGACGTTACCTGAAGAATCTGTTACTATGAGGCTACTAACACCTTTTCTCATCATTAAAGTAGCGGCTTCACCTACATCAGCATCAGCATCTATAGTCACTACTACGTTAGATGCTATTAGTCTAGCCGGGAGGCTATGTACCTCCTTAATACTACCCTCGATAACATGGTTGAATACTTCGTGGCTTCCAAAGAATTTTACTATGTCCTTGGCAGTAATTATGGCCTTTACAGCATTTTCGTCGACTAAGGGGATTCTTCGTACACCATACCTTACCATGAGCCTCAAAACATCTATGATCCTGCTTTCATATGGTGCTGAGATAAGGCTTCTCGTCATGACCTCTGCTACCTTCCTGCCCACATTCTTCTCGACTATCTCTGCAACAATATCATGCTCGGTTATTATGCCCCATATTCTGCCATCATCGTAAACTATGGGGATGACGCCTACTTGTTGTGTAATCATCTTCTCAAGTATAGAGGGCAGGTTCTCCTCTATGCTAGCATAGATTGGATTTGGATTCATAATTGATGATACCTTCTCCCGGAGAAGGGCTGAGTATATTATGCCATTATGTCTTTTCTCCACTATATTGTATAATTCTCCTCCCCCAAGATAATTCACAAAGTCCATTACAGTTACTATGCCTTGTAATCTCATAGATCCGGGATCAGCTATTACAAGCGATCTTATATTCCTATTAGCCATCTCCTCTAAAGCTGCTAAAATAGTAGCGTTCTTGGATACGGTATGCACTGGTCTCCTAGCGATTATCTTAGCATCCCCCTCCCTACGACGTACACGATCACTAAAATTGGGTTTACCGTCGCTTCTCAACCATCTTAAGCCCTCGGGATGTGGCCTCGGGATGGAAGGACGGAGGGACATGATTCATGCCCTCCTTTTTATGAAATCCCCCTACCTAAGTAGGAGACGCTTCAAGGCGAGGCTACACATGGAACGGGGATTATCTGAGGGGAAGGCCTCTTATCGAAAAATACGCCCTAACTATGTCCTCTCTATCAACTACACCTAGCAACTTCCTGTACTCGTTTACAACATATACTCTACCTATATTCCTGGTAATCATCAACTCTGCTGCGGTCCTCAAAGTATCGTTAGGCGCTACAGTTACTGGCGGTGTTGACATCACTTCTCTTATTGGTGGGCTTTTCGCAAGCCAGTTATCGGATTCAAGTTTAGGCCTACTATATCCGTACCTTAGTAGATCATACTCTGCTACAACGCCTACAAGGACTCCCTTATCGTTCACGACAGGAAGAGCAGCTATATTCTGGGATAGCATTAGCTGCCACGCCGAGTAAGTACTCTGCTTGTAGCTAACCACTATTACGTCTCTAGTCATAAATTGCTCTACGCTCTTTTCGAGGGCATTAGCATCTTTATCTAGTATATAGCTTATCACATTCTCCAAGCCTAAAACACCAAGATATCTACGTTGGTTGTCGACTACAGGTGAGTACCACTGGTCGAGTTTTAGCATCTTGCTGATAGCTAGTACTACGTTCTCGTCAGGATTAGACTCGATAAACACGTTAGAAACTATCATTGAGACTGGATAGGGCAGTCTCGTTGATGTTACTTGCAATAATGAACGTCTAAGCACTATACCCATAAGGTTCATGGTGTCTTCGGATTCAACGACAGGAACGAACCTTAGGCCTTCTTCCCTTATGAGCCTCCTAACCTCGCCAATACTTGTTTCGGAGGTTACAAACGGGTACTTGTTATCATAAATCTCCTTAACTCTTAGCCGATCAAGGGAAAACAGGCTCTCACCACTCTAAACCAGGGTGTGAGCTAGCTAAATAAGCATAGCGGGAGAATAACCCTCTTTCCGCGCTGAGCCAAGGACTTAGGACTGCAAAGCTTCAATGTCCTCTCAGCATTTTCAATCAACCCTTAAATACCAGGGCTCCCAGCATGACTTAGGGCTTGGAGCTAAGGGCTCAGTGCCTTATGGCCTGGTTAAGTTAATCTCCAAGAGCCTAAGCTGCTAAGGTGAGCTAGGTTGGGGCAGGAGGAGCTTGATGAGACTATTAGCGAGATAAGGGTTGGTGATGTAATGACGCATCCTGTGATAACGGCTCTCCCTAGCGAGACTATAGTCTCGGTTGCTAGGAAGATGGCTGAGAACGATATTGGTAGTATAGTGGTTATTGACTCTAAAGGCATCGTTGTGGGCATAGTGACAGAGGCTGATATAGTTAGGCGTGTCGTAGCACCTGCACGTGATCCTCGGAAAACCCTAGTTGAGGAGATTATGACGAGGAATCCAGTGGTTGTTAGAGAGGATACCCCCCTACATAGGGCTGTATCTATAATGGTTTCTAGAGGTATAGGACACTTACCTGTAGTCGATGAAGCTGGTAGGCCTATAGGCATAGTGGCTAGGAGCGATATCGCTAAACTAGCTCCCGGCCTCTTGGAGAAAGCTAGCCTAATGATATAAGAACTAGGTTATACTAATCTTTCAACTCTCTTGCCTCGCGGGCTGGGGATAACCTTTATCCTAGCATTAGAGAACTTCATATATAGCTCCCTACCCTCGTAGAGTCTATCGAGAAAAAGGGCAAGTGCTGAGACTTCGCTGTGGGGCTGGTTACCTATAGCTACGTTATAATCAGCTATTTCGTAGAAGATTCTTGGGACCTTCTCTGCACCCACGATTACTAATTTGGGTCGAGGAGACATGCGTATAGTGTCTATGACTTCATCCACATTAAGCCCATACATGGTTAGATGTATTACTTCTCCTCCTTCTCTCCTCCAATTCTTTGCATAAGCTATACTATTCACGCCGCAAGCTAGCTCCATGCTGCCACCCCAGGATCCAAGTACTTTCCTTATAGAGTCTAGCACGTGGCTGTCACATGTATCTCCTAGTATGAAGCCATTGGCCCCGAATGCCCTTGCCACAAGCGCTACGTGAGTTGTTATCCTCTTATCCCTCTGAGGCCTATGGCCGATGCGTAATACGTAGACTTTTCCATACTTTTTATAAGGCTCCCAAGACACTTTTTGAGCACCTCTAGCCCTTCACCCGTCTTGGCTGAGGCGGCCACGATGCATGATACTGGCGGGTATATGCTCGACGCCTCCTTGTAGAAGAATAGGTTAGTCTTGATCCCGAGCTTACCCTTTATGAGGTCTATCTTATTTAACAGGATTACAAGAGGGATCCCCGAGACTCCTAGTCTTCTTAGTATGGATAACCCCTCCCTAAGCTTGTATAGTGCGATCTTATCCTCATCCGAGATATCGAGTACGAAGATTATTATATCGGAGAGGGCGGCTTCCTCGAGAGTTGCATGAAAGGCCTCGATAAGCTCTGGCGGTATATTTGCTATGAAGCCCACCGTGTCTATGAGTATAGCCTTATAGCCTTCAATAATTACTCCCTTCTTTTTGGGTGATAGGGTGGTGAAGTACTCCTCGCCTACGGGCTTCGCCTCTTTTGCAAGCTTGTTGAATAGACTTGTCTTACCTGCACTCGCATAGCCTGTTATAGCAATATGTGGTAGGCCCATTCGTCTTCTTCTCCTACGTTCCTCCTCTCTTCTTCTACGTAGTGCTTCAAGCTCTCTCTTTATCCTAGCTATCCTTGAGATCATGTAGCTATAGTATTTGTCTATAGCGTAGGCCCCGGGGCCTAGAAATCCTGGAAGCTCCTTAAGCTTTGCTCTACGTATTGCTTCTCTTACAAGCGGGAGTCTATGCTTTAGTTGCGCTAGCTCTATTTGCAGCTTAGCCTCCCTACTACCAGCGTGGAGGGCGAATATCTCTAGTATGAGCATTGTCCTATCTATGGCCTCTACGCCTGTAGCCTCCATTATTTTGAACATTGTTGATGGAGGAACGCTGTCATACACTATGATCTTCTCTACGCCATTAGATCTTTTAACAGCTTTTTTGATCTCATCTATCTTGGCATCACTTATCCTACCGGCTCCTCTTTTACGAAAACGTATGATCTCCCATAGGCTATACTCGGCTGACTCTATTAAGGCATAGGCTTCTCTAACCTGCCATTCAGGCATGTCCCTCGGAATGACTAGTATCACGTGCCTAGCCATGGCCTAGCCTAGTCCTCTCTTATTTCAGCTATATCGCCTAGAGTTAAGTGGAATCCTCCTCTCTCTCTATCTGAGGTCTCCGGCTCTTCGACAACAGGCTCAAGGAGCTTTATTCCCAATACTCTCTCAAGCCTACGGGCAAGGTCTATCGTGGGCTTGAGCTTGCCTAGCTCTATCCTCCGTATCACGTTCTCGCTCTCCCTAACCCTCTCTGCTAGCATCTTCTGGCTCCAGCCCAGCCTCTCTCTAGCTTTTCTAACTCTCTCTGCATAGTCGCTTACGACCTCATAGGCCATCGCTTGTCTCTCGCTAACTCCTCTCCTCTTTGGCTGGCTTAGGATTCTCTTATGCTCTACCAGCCGATGGGTACTAGTAGGGCCTGCTCTCGCCGCCCCTCTACTAGGGGTGCTACTAGGACTCTTCGTTGACGGAGTTCGATAAAGAGCCTCCGTCTTAGGGCTTGGGGCAGGCTTTGGTAGGCTCCTAATCCTTTCTAGGTATCTCCGATAACAATTATAGCATACAATCATTTCCACACCGTCAACTACTATGCGGTAAGCCTGTCCTTGTATAGGTGCTCCACAAAGCTCACAGTAGAGGGTTTGCTGCTTATGTTGGGCTACCCGCATTATCCTAGGCACACCGAGTGTTTACTGGCCACAAACCGTTATTTAGTCTTTCATTACACCTACTAGAATGGTAGATGGTGGGGAAGAGGTTTTGCCTAGCTCTTCTACTAGTGATGGATTAGATCGTGAGGCCTTCATGGAGTATGTCAAGTATCTTGAGAGAAGAGTGCAAGAACTAGAGCTAGAGAGAAGCGAGCTTCGTAGAGAGCTAAGGAGGTATAAGGCTGAGGTCGACAAGCTTCTCAGCCCTCCTCTCATAGAGGCCGTAGTGCTAAGTATTTTACCAGATGGGAGGGTCGTGGTAAAGAGTAGTACAGGGCCAAACCTTATAGTCACGGTCAGTAGTAGCGTAGACTACTCTAAGCTCGTGCCAGGAGCCTATGTAGCCTTGAACCAAAGGGGCTCAGCTATAGTCGAGGTTCTACCAGAACGAGAAGACACTTACGTTAAGGCCATGGAAGTCTCAGAGAGACCTCATGTGACATTTGACGATATTGGGGGCTTAGAGGAGCAGAAGAGAGAGCTATATGAGGCCGTGATTCTTCCGCTGACTAAGCCGGAGTTATTCGAGGATATTGGTATTGAGCCGCCTAAAGGTGTACTCCTCTATGGTCCACCGGGTTGTGGTAAGACATTACTAGCTAAGGCTGTAGCTGGGATGAGCAGGGCGACTTTCATAAGACTTGTTGGCTCAGAGCTGGTACAGAAGTATGTTGGTGAAGGAGCTAGGCTTGTAAGAGAGCTCTTCAAGCTAGCTAGGAAGAAAAAGCCTAGCATCGTCTTCATAGACGAGATAGACGCTATAGCAGCTAAGAGGCTTGATATAGGGACCAGCGGGGAGAGAGAGGTACAGAGGACGCTCATGCAGCTTCTCGCCGAGCTCGACGGATTTGACCCGCTCGACGGGGTTAAGGTCATCGCGGCTACCAATAGGATAGACATACTCGACCCAGCTATATTGAGGCCTGGTAGGCTAGACAGGCTAATCTATGTACCTTTGCCTGACAAGAAGGCTAGAGAGGAGATCTTCAAGATACATACTAGGAGGATGAGGCTCTCAGAGGATGTAGACTTCAGCTTACTCGCTGAGAAAACCGATGGTGCTACAGGGGCAGATATAAGGGCTATTGTTATAGAGGCTGGTTATTATGCTCTAAGAGCTGGGAGAAAAGTGGTGACGTTAGAGGACTTCATAAGAGCTATTGAGAAGGTACTAAAGAAGAGGAAGAGACCATATGTAGCCGAGCAGGAGTACCTAGAGCTACCCCAGTCACAAGACAAGGCTACAGCTGTGATGCATATTTAACTGTATCCGGCTGTGGGTTTGAGGCTTGGCTTATCTCTTCTTCTTACGCCTTCTTCCCTCCTCCTCGGCAACCTCGTAAGCCTTCACCCCTACGCCCATCAGCCTCTTGAATACGGCGTCTATGAACTTTATGTGGAAGCCCTTTTGTCCAACGAAGGCTCCAAAGGCGTCGCCCTTCACCTTTACAGCTAGGTTAGGGCCTTCAAAGTCGACATCCGTTATGTGCTTGTGTATCCAGCTTACTGGGTGGATGGCTCTTATTATAGTAGCGAAGTCTAGTGTTAGCTCAACAGCTCTAAGCCTTAGCTCGGTATCCTCCTCCATCTTCTGTATCCTCTCACCTCCCTTACCTACAAGCCTACCTAGATAGCCTTCCTTCACTATTATTAGCGCGTCAGGTACGTTCTCCGATGTTATCTCGAACTGCTTCTTATAATCCACAAACTCTACCACAGTCACTACGTCGGCATCTGGTGCATAGACTCGGGCTGCTTCCAGAACTCTCTTCTCCGACTCGCTTAGAGGGCGCCCCCTCATCCTAGTCTCTATCAGCAACTTTATCCCTCTACGTGCACCAGGCCTAACAATGTCCTTAAGGCCTAAGTCTACAACCTTCGCTGTCTCCTCCCCTAACAGTACTTCTCTTAGTACAGTGGCCCCATCCCTCTCTAGGCCGTGGGGCTTCTGGAAGACAGGATCGCCAGCTATGATGAACTTACTCTTCCTGCCAATCCTCATGAGGGCTTCTATGCAACTTTCAGGTGGAATGTTCTGGGCGTCGTCTAAGAATATTACTGACTCGTCAAAGGTCCTCCCTCTAAGGTAGTGGGTGTCGGCGAAGACGATTTTACCCTCATTTATTAACTTGTTAACCTCGCTCCACTCTATGAAGCCTGTTAGTATGTCCCTTAAGTATGTCATGGCTATTTCATAGTATTGTTGCCCCAGCTCTTGTGCCGTGACCTCTCTACCGGACACCACGTCTACCACGGGCCTCGATAATATGAACCTCTTATACTTGCCCTCGAGCACGCTATCGATACCATATACTACCCCGAAGAGGCTCTTACCACTACCCGTAGGCCCAAAAAGCCCTACTATCTCGTACTCATCGCTGGTAAGAGCCTTTAGCATCTCCTCTTGGCCAGGACTCAGAGGCTTCAGCTTCTCTAGCAACACGCCCATTGACTACACCCCTTCATAGCCTAGTCTGTTATAGGTGTAGCCGGTTTTTAATCTACCTTGGCTCACCTAGTCCCAGCTGAAGAGTTAGGGGCAGGAGCAGTGGGAAGAGAGTGGGAGCAAGTTAAGCTCGAGGCTTGGAGGAGGCTGGTAGAGGACTTAGAAATAGGCTATCTAGACGTAGACATACTTGACGTACTAGTAGAGTTCTTCATGAGGCCCCATAGTTTTACGAAAAGTAGTTGTAGTGGTAGGATAGTAGTTATGGACGCTGACTACCCCTGGAGCAAGGACGAGACAACAATAATCTTCAAAAAGCATGATCCTATAAGCATCGAGGAGCTGCTAAGAATCCTTAGCCATAGTTATGCTAGTAGGCTATGGCTTAACCTCCAGGGCCCAATATACCACGTTTACTGCTATGGTATGGAGGAAGCCCTAGAGGTGCTAGCAATTGCGAGAGAGGCCGGGTTTAAGCATAGTGGGATATTAGTAGTGGATGGAGATAACATACTTGTAGAGCTGAGAACTGGCATTAGGCTAGTAACCCTACTAGCTGATGAAAGTGGTCCCCTCCTCTCTAGGCAAGCCCTCGAAAGACTAGTTAGGGTGGCTAACGAGATGCTAGCATATGCTAAGAGAAGGAACAAGCTATTACTAGAAGCTCTTAGAAGGAGAAGGCCGGCAAAGCCATGGAGACCGCCTCACGGGTTAGGGGACTGGCTAGTCTTTAAGTGGGGGAGTAATGCCTAGAGACTCTTATTTGGGGGCTAGCGTGACCAGGGAAGAGGTCTTCGAGTTCATAGAGAAACTGTTAGGTGAAGAGGCTCGTAGAGTACTCGAGGTCCTCCTAGACGAGCCGAGGGAGATGACTGAGGCCGAGATAGCGGAGAAAGCTGGGCTTAGGATAAGTAGTGTGAGAAGGGCTCTAAACTCCCTTGCGGAGAAGAACCTGGCTATCTACCGGAGGATCCGGCTACTAGACAAGGCTAGGATAGTCTTCTACTGGAGGGCTAACCCTGAAGGCTTACAGTCTATAATAATGTCGAGGAAGAAGGCCGTCATAGAGAAGCTTAAGACCGTCCTAGAGCACGAGAAGTCCACATACTATTATATTTGTCCCTTCGACCGTACACGCTATACCCTCGACGAGGCAATGGAATATAACTTTACTTGCCCCCGGTGCGGCTCTCCTCTAGAACCTGACGAGGAGAGGGAGGCTAGGATAAGGATACTTGAGGATACTATTAAGAGGCTTGAAGAGAGCCTTGGCTAGAACCTATACCCTAGTCGACCTCTTCTGTGGTGCTGGGGGCTTCGCCGAGGGCTTCAGACAGGAGGGCTTCCAGGTCCTCCTAGGAGTAGACAATGATAAGTCAGCCATACGTAGCTTTAAGGCCAACTTCCCGGAAGCCATAGCCCTCCATATGGATGTCAGAGATGTAACAGGTAGCCTCATAGAGAAGCTCGTCGGAAGACCCGACGTCGTGATAGGTAGCCCTCCTTGCGAGCCCTTTACAGGAGCTAATCCACGTAGGGAGCCTAACCCCCTTGACAGGCTTTATAAGGATCCGGTGGGCCAGCTAGTTCTGCACTTTGCGAGACTAGTCTCGGAGCTAAAGCCCAGGGTTTTCGTCATGGAGAATGTGCCGGGCATAATGGAGGATGGGCTTAGGAAGGAGCTAGTAGAAGTCTTCCGTAGAGCCGGCTACCCGAAAATATACTTTAACAAGCTCTTGGCAGAAGACTATGGGACTCCTAGCCATAGACTAAGAGTCTTCATCTCCAATATAAGGATAAGGCCTAAACGACGCACTAGACCGCCAAAGGTGGGCGAGCTACTCTCAAAGCTACCGCCACCAGGCAGCGACTCCCTACCAAACCACGAGCCACCTCCACTAAGCGAGAGGAAGACTAGGAAGATAGCAAGGCTAGGCTGGGGCAAAGCAATGATATATTATGAGGGGGCGGGGGGCCGGAGGCTACCAAACCTAACCAGGCTAGACCCTCGTAGGATAGCACCCACCGTACTAGGGTCTTCAAGGTTTATACACCCCTACGAGCCAAGGCTCCTAACGGTAAGAGAACAGGCTATGCTGATGGGCTTCCCAGAGAACCACGTCTTCCTGGGAGGCAGGGACGAGCAGTACAACCAGGTGGGGGAGGCTGTCCCAGTGCCTTTAGCTAGAGCCATAGCGGCGGAAGTCAAGAGGTACCTCGACTCACAGCAAGCCTAGAAACCAAGCCATACAAGACTATTGCGGCCTCAGCTACAGGGCCAAGCTGCCCCTCAACGCCACGAAGGTAGACTGGCCTCCCTAGCCCAGCAACACTCTTAGTTATAGATGTCTCCGAGCCCCCAAAAACTAGCATAGGCTTCTCAGCACCAAGGATGAGGCCGACGAGGTCCTCGAGGCCAGCCTCCTCTCCATACTCCCTACTAAAAACCAGGACAAGCCCAGGCGAGAATAGCTCGACGGCATCCTCAACGCCATTAAACACTAGGAAGCTCCGCCCCATCCTAAACGCTAGCTTCATAACCTCAGAAACACCAGTCTGTGCAGCAGCACCATAAACCCTAGTAGCTACGAAATAACGTAGCCCGAGCCCATAGACAAGCCTAGCCATATCAACAAGCCGCTGAACACTAGAAACATCGTGAAGCACGACGATAGGTTCCACGGGGCCACCGGACACGCCAAGCACACCACAAGAGACAAGCAGGACTCAGAACTTAAAGGCCTCGCCACAGCCCAGCCAGCAGGGCTCCGCGAGTACAGCCCTCATCACACCAGAGAAGCTCCTAGGGGAAATATCCCCGAAAGCCTCCTATAAAGCTAGAGCCAAGAAGCGGAGACAACAATAGTATACAATTGTATACAGTTGTAGCCCTTCACCTCAAATACCCCTGGTGCATACTAACCACATACACAGTACCTGGTACAAAGTAGCTAGATGTAGTCATAGAGGTGAACGTGGGCCGTGAACCCCCGAACGCTCATAGCCCTAGCTATAATAGCTGTAGTAGTAGCACCCATAATAGCACCACTAGCTAAGCCAGCAAGCGCCCAGACGGTAGAATGGATAAAAACCACGAGAGATAAGTGGGGAACAATATACTACAACGTGATCTTTACAGTAGAAGTATTAGCGGCGACTAATCTTGGTAACGAGATAACACTGAAAGTTAGTATTGGAGGCAGGGCACCTATAGGTATTAATGCTACATTAGAGCCGGGAACCTACTACCTATATGCTGTTAATATGAGTGTTGATGCTAGCGGCTACCTATGGTACTATAACAAGACTGCATCTGAATGGGAAAGTACGGATATACAACTTACTGAAGGCGAGCAAATGACAATAAGTTTTGCTGACAAGAGCGTGACGCTAACCTTTAAGCACACCGCGGCGACGGGCACAATAAGGACTAGCGCTCCATGGCCGCTCAACACCACGCTTACAAGGGACTGGAAGATCGTGGCTCCAGACCTAAACAAGGACCCGTACGTGGAGGACCAGTTCCAAGCCAAGGTATATGTAGAGGATCTTGATACCGGCTGGAGCAATAGCGCTTCCGTAGTGTTCGTGGAGACGGGTGCTAATACAGGAGAGTTCACTCCTAGCAGCCCTGACTACGCAAAGATCTATGAGACGCTAGGCGCCACTCCATCTGACGTCAATCCGGGTGACAGGGTAAGGGTAACTATAGTAGTACCACCCTACCAGGATGCTAGTACAACTGAGACGGCCCTGTCGACCATAGTCACGGTATTTAGGACGACAGGGGAGATAAGAGTAGCGAATGCGACTATAAGCAAGCTCTACATCGAGATATATGATCCTAACGAAGACAAGGACTCTACAAGCCCAGACACCGTAAACGTTAGTGTAGCCTTCCCGAATCCAGTCTGTGAGGAAGAAACGTTATCAGCCAAGGAAACTGGTGGTAGCACTGGCGTCTTCGCAGTAACCCTACCGTTAAGACAGTACTTCCTAAACAACTGCTTCAATGGGACAAGCAATATCCTCACCATCAACTATACTGATCCAGACAGCAAATACGTCGATACAACCATTTCCGTGACAAAGGAGGTACCAGTTACATTCTATACAGCCAGTGTAAAAATACAGCCCTCCGAGAACATAAGTATGACGGGAGAGATTAAGGTCATAATCCAGGACCAGGACTTAAACGAACCCGATAGAATTGATGTAGCAAATGTAACGCTTACACCAGGTGGCGAGATAAAGGATCTAAAGGTTAGTGATAGCGATACCGGCCACTACGCCAACCTAACGATAAGCGTAGTCCTCGATAACGGCGCAGAAGTACCGCTACCAGTAGCTAGTACTGCCCCAGGACAGCTAAGGTTTGTTGAGACCGAGGAGAACTCTGCAACATTTGTAGCAAGACTCGATCTAAGCAAAATAGTGGATACTGAGAGGCTCATGAGCGAGATAGGAAACCACTACATAACGGCGCTGAAGGTTATTTACACCGACCTCTTAACACCCGAGGGCGTGAAAGAGGTTACAGAAGAGGCTACGGTGACCCCAGTATCAATTACCATTGATAGAAACGTGATCCCGTTGAGTGCAAGCAATAGTATAGTTGTTCACGTGACTGTTATTGATCCATCTCAGAACAAGAACCCATACTACTACGACTCAGCTACCATAGAGTGGACATTGTACAATTATACAGGTGGCAATGTAACGACCCCAGAATCTGTATCGCTTATGGAGACAGGCATTAACACCGGTGTGTTTGCTGGAAGCTTCAGTATAGATCCGGGCATCGTCGAGGCTCATCCAGATCTTATCGGCGGTAAGCTGGTAATAACGTACCAGTCGACGATAGGTACTAAGACCCTCGAGGTACCATTAAAGGTCTATAGTGCATCGCTAAGCGTAAACCCGACAAGCGTAAAGTATGGGGACACTATCGAGGTCACTGTGAAGGATCCAGAGGCTAATGCCGATACAACAAAGGTGGATCAAGTAGAGGTGGTCGTCAGCGTAGGTGGCACGGAAGCTAGTCTTACACTGACAGAGACAGGCGAGAATACGGGAGTATTCAAGGGAACCCTCTGCGTTAAGAGGAGTGCTTCAGTAGACTCGACACCAGTGACTATAGAGCCTCATAGTGAGATAACCTTCAAATACGTTGACAAGACGTCGCCAGATACGGTGCCAGAACTAGGATGGTCCACTGACACGTACACTAAGACCGTATTCGTAGAGTCCTTCACGGGCAGGCTTTACGTGAATGGTGTTGAGGCTAAGACTGTAGGTACGAGCCTACCAACCATAGAGGTTGGGCCAATAACTCCAGTAAATATCACAGTTACTGACGCTGATAGGAATGTTGATCCAAGCCAGCCAGATAAGATCACTGTAACACTAGGCCTAGGTACAACTACTAAGGACATACTATTGACGGAGACAGGTGCCAGCACCGGAGTATTCGTCAATGACACCATGACTGTAGAGGACTTGTTCAGGATGTTCAACCCCGACATGACCAGGGCTGACATGATTGGCCAGCAGCTATACGTCTACTATGTAGACCCCGTAACAGAGGCTGGCACGGCGGGCAAGGCGATAGCCGTCGTCCTCTCGGTAAGGGGCTGGACAGGCGAGATAATGACTGATAAGGAGACCTATAGTGTTGGTAGCTACATGTACATAACGGTGAAGGATCCTGATAGGGCTGGTGCAGGCACAATAGAGGTATCTGCTAGATCAACCTCGATACCACTATGGGCTACGATATACCTTAGAGAGAACGGCACTAATACTGGCGTGTTCATTGGCAGGATTTACATAGAGTCTGCTGAGAACTTTGATCCATCACTGCTAGGTAAGGTATTGTTTGCTAGCCCAGGTGACAAGATCACAATAGTCTACCATGACCCGGTTAACGTTAGCGGCAAGGAGGAGGACGTGGTCAAGACTGTGAGTGTAGTTGCCCCTGCTGTTGTAGGCAAACCTGCTATCGTAAGTGAAATAGGCCTCCTCGAGCCCACTACCGGCGCTAAGCTGACAGCCGCTAAGGCCGGCTCTATGGTGCTATTAGCGCCTAAGGTGATGAATAACGCTACGACAACAGTAACCATATATGTAAAGATTGTCGTGAAGGACGAGCAGGGTGTAACTGTCTTCATCGGTGGCGCACAGATACCAGTACCCGGCGGGCAGGAGGCTACAGTGACGCTCTCATGGGTGCCCGAGAAACCTGGCACCTACACAGTATACGTCTACGTGCTCAAGAGTATAACTGAACAGTCGGTGACGCTATCGCCACAGCTATACTACGAGACAAAGATAACTGTCACCAAGTAAAGGGGTGGAGGAGTAGTTTTTCTATGAACCCCCCACTGTTTTTTGAAGTCTTTAATACCCGTGTCTCCCCTAAATGGAGGGATACCCTCCTCCAGGATTGGAGCCTAAAGTTTAAACTCTCTTAGATACTCGTAGTATGGATTCGAGTGTAGAGATGGAGGTGTAATAGTGGATGAGGAGTGGCTTTGCAGTAGCTATACTGGCAGTAGTAGTGCTCGTAACTCTTAGCGCTGGGGCCTATGCCCAGGGGCTTACAGTGCAAACTAATAAAAGCGTCTACTTCCCTGGCGACACGATTATAGTCTCTGGTACGGCTCCAGCAGGCGCTACCGTAGCCATCCACATCTACTATGGGAGTACGGAGGTCGACTACCAGCTAGTAGTTGCTGGCAGTGATGGTAGCTACCAGGCTAGCTTCAAGATACCCTCGATAATACCTTACGGTACCTGGAAGGATTATGGAGAGTACAAGGTTGTGGCCGAGTCTAGCGGGTTACGTGCTGAGACAAGCTTCACTCTATCAGCTGGTGGTATAGTTAAAGGTGTCGTAGTCGACGAGAACGGTTCGCCAGTGGAGGGTGCTGAGGTAACAGTAGTAGAAACAGGGGCTAAGACAACCACTGGTAGTGATGGGGGCTTTACTCTAGCTGTAGGCCAGGGGACTTATACAATTAGAATCTACAAGGCCAACTATAAGTCGGTTGAGGTCAAGGCTACAGTAACGACTGCTGGTGAAGAGGTAGACCTAGATACCATAACCATATACAGCTACGACTACATTATAGGCCAGCTCGAGGAGAAGATAGCTAGTCTAAACGAGACCCTCCAGACGCTAACGAAAACGATTAACGCTACTGTGATAGGGCTTGTCGAGAACATTAACGCTAGCCTAACAAGCTATGTAGAGGACAAGCTAAGCGAGTTTGCCGATAAGTTCTCTACTCTTAACCAGACCCTTACAGCCACCGTATCAGAGCTTAGCAATAGGATTGCTAGCCTAGAAGAGGAGCTAAGCAAGCTTGGTAGCAGTCTTGACGAAGTATCCTCTAGGCTAGCAAGCCTAGGTACTAAGACCAGTGACTTAGAGACAAGGTTAGGTAAACTAGAGGACAGGGTGAGCAGCCTCGAGACCACGGTCTCTAGCCTCAGAGACTCTCTTTCAACACTCCAAGCCAGCCTCAGCGATCTCTCAAGTAAACTTAGTGACTTAAAGTCAAGCCTAGAGAGCCTTAGCAGCGACGTATCAGGGTTAAAGACGGCTATGGGCACCAAGGCTGATAAGTCGGCTGTTAACGCTCTCTCCTCGAAGCTCGACGATCTATCCAGGAAGCTTAGCGACCTAGGGACAAGGCTAAGCAATCTTGAAAAGAGGGTTAGTACTATAGAGGCTGCTACACAGACCATAGGTAAGCTAGAGTCGACGGTAGGTGATCTAAGTAAGACTGTTGAAGGCCTAAAAGCCCTAAGCGAGAACGTTAAGGCTGCTAGCGAGGCTGCAAGCTCAGCATCCTCCTTGGCAATGATTGGTACGATCATTGCGGTAATAGGCTTAATCATAGCTATAGTAGCAACCGTACTAGTCTATAGGAGGCTAGCATAGACGATATAAAGTATTTTAGTCTCACATGTTTTTTAAGAGGGCCTAGCCCTTACCCCTACTCCACGGGCTACTGGGCCCCACCCCCTAAAATTCTAAGGTTATTATCAATGGAGGTTAGCCTCTCATTATAGAGCTCGGCTAGTAGCGTAGCTGGCTTTAGGGGCTCAGACTGTAAGGGCGGTGCTATTAGAGTGGAGCAGCTACAAAGCCTCATAGGACTATTCGCTGGCCACCCATTGTTGCTTGTCTTCTTAGTCTCGGCAGCAGGTAATAGTGTACCCTACATGACTACTCCCTACCTATTGTTCATAGCGGGCTATAGTGCCATGGTAGAGTCCCCCCTTGAAAGGGTTGGCATCATTATTGCCGGGGGGGCTGGGGCTGCAGTAGGTAAGCTTGTTGTATACTTCATCGGGCGTGGTGCTAGGCTCCTCTTATCCTCCAAGACTAGGAGGGGTATGGAGAGAGCTATGAAGGTTTTTAGTAAGAGTGTGTTCCTTGCCGTATTCCTGTTTGCAGCACTACCATTGCCTGATGATGTGTTGTACATGCCGCTCGGCATTATGGGCTATAATGTGTTAAGATATTTTATTGCAGTCTTGTCCGGGAAGATAATTATCACCAGCCTAGCCGTTGCTCTAGGCTCCAGTATTTCGTTATTACTAGGTGAAGCTGGACCTCTATGGGCTGGGATAGCAGCGGCTGTTATTGGCGTTGCCGCCTCTATACTCATTGCGCGTATGGATTGGGACAGGGTGCTTGAGGCCTATGAGGAGAAAGGTGCTCTCGCAGCGGCTAGGGCAGTGGTTGAGGAGGCCCTACGCGCCCTAGGCGCCCCCACTGGAAGGAGCTAAGAGAGGTATTGTCTCTGCCTCCGCACTCTAATGGTATAGTATGCTAATAATATTATGGCGGTAACGGCTAAAACTATGTATATCGTATCTAGCAGGCTTAGCCCTAGCGTGAATCGGTGCTCCTTTCCGGGTACTTTTGTTAGCGTGCTCTCGACACCTATACTCGATGTAACCTGCTCCCCTCTTGTTCCTCCTCCTTGCGGCTTCATGTTTTTCGCCTCCTCTTCATTATCTGCATTGACTGCTATGGGGCTGAATAATATTAGCGTCTTTCTGCTATCGCAGTGGATGGCTAAGAGCACGGTTGTTTTAGCTGGTAGCCTCCATAGAAGGATCCTAGCCTTGCCACCACTTGTACTAAAATTCATGGTTTCTATGGGTACTAGTACTCGAGAGGAGCACCCCCCCGAAGCTAGGTAAGAGCTAACGTCTCTTACTATGCAATCAGAGACTTGTATCTCTATCCTAAGCCAGTTATAGGGTAGTTTGATGCCATTCACCTCTTCTTTACCAGCTTCAAGGCCAATCACTATTACATCGCCCGAACATATGGTGTAATTGTATCTTACTTGCTGTGCTACAGCATAGGATATCATTATAGAGGCCTCCAGGATGGCTAGGACGATGAGAGCAAAGACCCTGACCCTATAATACTGGTAGGCGTGGGCTAAGCCTCCTCCCCGGGTGAACATCACTATTTTTCCTGCTGAGCGGATAAACCCTTTAGGGGTCGCAGATCTTGCCTCCACCGGACTCACTTACACCAGTCTCCGCTCAAGGCTTTTTCAGCGTGGATAGGGCGGGGCTTATATACCAGGTAATAGTCTATCATTACTACGATCCCGAGGAGTACTATGCTGGCCTTATCCATAAACCCCTAGAGTACGAAGAGGAGATGCTGAGGCTCTATAGCGTCATGCAGGAACTCCTTGACTCGGAGAGAGTTGTTGTCAATAATGTCCGGGTTAGGCCTGAGGTCTATAGCGTCTCCCTAGAGCATCGCGGTGATCCCCGCGAGCCCTACATAACCTTCATCATCCTCTTTAAAGCTCCACTCCATAGCGGGAGAAACGTCTATGAGAACTGGTATGAGGATGAAGTGGCTGAGTATGATTACGAGGTCTACTGGGTTTTCCCGCCAGGTACTAGAATAATTGAGGTTGTCACGAGTAGCGAGTACCAATTACTAGGCGATGACAATATATTATTGTTGTGGGCTAGGAGGGGTGATAGGACTGGAGGCTATGAGAGGATAGTATTTGAGCTACCCTAGGTACAGGGATATCTTGTCCTCCAGTAAGCTAGCCCCTCTAGAACATATTCTACAATAACGATCTCCTCCACATCGCACGCCTTATCCAGGCCATTGGTCATGATCCTATAAGCATCTTGTATCCTACTGCATGCCTCCATGTAGGCCCTATAAGCTCTTTCACCTAGCTCCTCTAGTACTGGTTTTTCCTCAAATAGCCTCCTGCGGATATAGGCTGGGTCAGGTGCTACCAGCAGGATCCTAGCTCTTGTGTAGGGTTTAATGGGTTTCCCGGAGGCTTCCGAGATTGCGTAGAAAGCTAGCCTAGCAAGTACTATGGGGACTTCTATCCTAGCTTTCTCAGACTTATTAAGTGATTCAACGACCACGACCATGCTTCCGGATGCTGGTTGCGGCTGGGAGGGTACCCCATCCCCTTTACAGCATATAGCGTCGGCTGCAGCAATAAGTATGGGTTCTGCTAGGAGTAATGTATCCTCGTCTGCGAGGCTCTCCTCAAAGGCTATTGACGCTTCAACAGCTTCTATAAGCATATCCAGCTCCTTGCGTAGCCTAGGCACAGATAGCCTAGTGTGCTTTAAGACTTCCTTGGCCTCATAGTAAGCCTCTATAGCTATGTCAAAACAATAGTCATAGCCTATAAGCGAGCCCATTGCAGCTATGGCTGAGACTAGGAGCCGGTAGCTGGGCTTCTCCCTCAAGCCACTCTTCTCGAGTATGAGTGATAGGAACGGCTCGCAGTATCTGGCCTTCTGTATTAACTCACGTGTTAGGCCATCCTTATCCACTAGCCTCTTCTCCTCTGCCACCACCTCTCTCCTCCATAGTGCTCCTCTCACCCCTCTCTGCTCTCCTACGATGCTTAATGCCTACATAGCCCTCGATGCCAGGCTTAACAGTCCTAGGTCTACGTCTAGGCCTAGGACTCCTACTCCATGGTACTAGGATCACTATTGCTCTTACAACCTCTGGTACCTTCTTAACAACCTCTTTGGCCAAGTTCATAGAATACTTATAAGCTGTCTCAAGGCTCATGTAGGGGGGTGCTTCAACCCAGACCTCTACCTCAGAGAAGGTGCCAAAGGTTTCTACTCTAAGCCTTGCAGGCCTACGCCCCGTCCTAGACCATATGATTCTCTCTACACTTCTCCTTGTCCTCTCAATAACATGGTGGGGGCCGACGCCTATAAGGTATAGTGTTGACTCTAATGCTATGGAGCCTAGCCCGTGGAGCACGTAGACGGCTGTGGCAAAAACTACCATGGTTTCTACAAGAGGGTTATGTAGCGTGTTGGAGGCTATTATAGCGAGGCCACCAGATACCTCAAGCACTACGTCTAGTGCAAGCTTGCGGGCAACGGTTTTTATAACGACAAGCCTTGCCTCAAGCCTATGAAAGACTTTGTGTAGCCTCCTTTCAAGCAGGAATGAGAGAAGTGCGCTCGTAAGAGGGTAGAGGGATAGGGGTAGTGGTGTAGGAGAGGATTTTCCTCCTAGGATGGACTTAGCTACAATATAGCCTGTAAGTAGCACTCCTATAACCGAGAGTGCTAGGGCTGCAAGAGCCTCAAGCCTCAAGAACTCATAGCGGGCTCTGTAAGCTGTTGCTCTCGAGGCAGCTACATGAAATGCAACCATAAGGCCGAGGAAGGAGAGAGCCTCGATGAACCATACAAAGGCCTCTGTGAGTATTATGTTGGACTCAAACACCATGATGTAGAGCAGGATGCCTATAGCAGCCATTACGGCTGATGCAAGCGATGTAGTATCGAGTACTCTCACAGCCGACTTTGCCCTAAGCACCTTCCTTACAGCTATCCTCCTTACTTGCTTAAGGCTTCTAAACCACATTATCAGGCTGCTGCCTCCACTACAGTTAGTCTGGGCCTGTTGCCGGCTTAGCATAGGAGCTAACGAACCTTATAAACAAGCTGGAGGATTAAATGTTGGGAGAAGGCTAGTACAATGGGTGATGCTGTATTTAGGAATACTCGTTACACTTAGGTAAGAGACATAGTAGGTTATGTTGAAGCTGGTGAGCCTCTAGCAAACTAGGCCACTTCCCAGCTCGCCGATGGCCTCTAGGTACTTGGGGAGCGAGGCTAGAGACGTAGGAGGGCTACAAGGGATAGGCGGGGTAAACTCGTGCCTAGGATAATTTAAACCATCAGCCAGCAATCTAGCACTTTCGCTCACCTACGCCTAATCCTCGCAGGTATAGCCTGCTGGCTGGCTCTGGTTCCGGGATACTCGCGAGAGGATGCAAGCCTACGTAGCCCTGAAACAAGCTCCTCGACGGATCTCGCTGTTGACGCTATTAGTGGTATACCCTCCATCTCCGCTAACCTAACAGCTAAAAAGTCCACCATCCTAGGTCTATGAATCACTACGACAGCGGGCTTGATAGGTGCGACCCTCACAGCTATGAGAGGCGATCTACCAGTAGTAACTCTCGTGAACACTAATACTCTTTGGCTGGTAGAGCCCATTATATAGACGAACTCATTGCCGCTAAGAGACTCTATAGCCATAATGCTATCGACAACAGTATATCCATACACCTTGTCGGGAGGTATAACAGAATTCAATAAAACACCCTTAACAGCTGAAACCACTTCGTCAAAACTAACACCACGTTCAAACTCCATCATGTCAACAACTGCTGAGAGATGCTGGAGCTGTAAAAGCCTGGAAAGCTTAGAGATGACAGGCCATCCTCTTTCAGCATCAATCTCAACGAGAGCCTCAACAAACCTCTTTACAAACCCTGAGCCTGGGACACGTCTACCCTTCTCATAATCACTAATAACGCTAGCAGTAATGCCCATTCTCCTAGCAACCTCGAGCTGGCTGGCTCCAAAGACCTCACGCCACTTACGTAGCATCCTTCCAGGAGAATCGCTCATAACAATCTCGCCGGCCACGTGACGAGAAATAGCGTCTATAACTACATGGGTAGGATGAAAACTAGCCAAAACCGTCCCCGTCACTAGTCGAAGAAGAATAATAGGATAATATAAACCTATCTCTTACAATAAGTCCTAAGTACCTCATTACCCTAAGCCTAAGGGCTAAAGACCGAATAT
>JBEVCE010000084.1:0-6774 GCA_040514295.1 Pyrodictiaceae archaeon
GGCCTCACCAGCTCTCTAACGCTCTTATCAGCCGGCTTAACTACCCCATAGGGCTGCTTGGTAGGGCCTATTATGTCGAAGAGCTGGCCAAGCTCTCTATGATATTCATCATAGACCTTGACACCTAGCGGGGGTAGTTTGTCGCCCACCTCGAGCTTGATAACTATATAGCCATTCTTGGCCACGTGTAGTACTTCCCCCAGCTTTCTCATCTTATCATCCAGGGGAGGCAGGGGAGGACTTAGGTTATAAATCCTAAGTGGTGATTCTACTTAGCCTAGGTTTTGAAGCTAGTGCCTCATAAGAGTTCTAGGAGAGGATAGTTGGATCCTATACAGTTGCCTGGGTAATACCATCCACGTCTTGCATGCAGAGCATTGCTAGCTTCCTCCCTAGTACCACCAGGTGTCGAGGAAGAAGTGCTCCTCGATAGGCGCTAGCTTGCCTAGACCTGTTAAGCATGCTTCTCGAAGTATACATGCTGAGCCACGGCAATACCTTGCACTACAATTATGGCAGAATGGGGAGCCATGCACACATACTCTTCGCCCCATATCCCATAGTATATCATCTAATAGGAAGTCGTCATAGCCTGTGTTAAAGGCAACTACGTGCCAAGCCTCTCTAATAGTTATTCTAAGTAGCGTGTCAAGCCATCTATCAACATGCCTACGCGATGTAACTAGCTTCATGAGGTTATCCTCTAGCCTTACGATCCCAGTCCTTAGAGCTATTCTCGCTAAGTGGTTGTCAACAGGAACCCTCTTATTCCATGGATCGGTTATAGTGAAGATCCCCCTCCTCTCAAGAAACTTTGCTAACAGCATAGCCTTCTTCTCCACGGGATCATTGTAGGCCATGAAGGTCTGAAGAAGCTCGACAAGCCCAGGCTCCTCTGGAGGCCCATGAAGCCTACTCCTTGCTTCACGGAGAAGCTCGGTAACACTACCTGCGTATATTTCCTCAAGCTTCAATCCAAGGTCTCTCAGCAATGCCGCTCTCCTCTCAGGATCAGGAGGACAGACTCTGTCCACGCAGAGCCAGCCTAGTATATCTCTAGTAGTGATTTTAGCAAGCCTACTGGGAGCAAAGAACTCAGGATCCTCCCTATACTTGGCCATTCCAAGCCTATAGAGAAGGTCTGCACCATGATAGGTTTTCCCGTCGAGCCTAGCCTCGTAGGGCTTACCAGGCCTACTAAGCCTATGATCCATAGCAACTAGTACTATGAAATAGCGGGCCACCATTTCTCTAGGATCACTTCTAGGAGGATAGTAGTCTGGGCTATCAAACCGCTCTGGCCTCTTAGAGTACTCGTCGAGGACAGGTCTGAGGAGAACCGCTATTCTCTTAGCCGTCTCATAGTCTATTAGCGGCATATAGGCCACCTATAGATAAATTACTACTTGATCACCTATCCTTACTCCTAGAAGGCTAGCCGCGTTACCAAGGTTTACAGCGAACTCTAGGAACCCTAAGCTATTAGCATAGAGTACTAGCTCGCCCTTCCCAGCCATGCTGAAAACAGGTAGACATCTTGCTCTAAAAACTCCCCTGGAAGATACAACCCGTACGCTCTCACGGCCTCTACATAGCCTATCCCAGCACTTGTCTCGAAGTGATATGGCTACATTACCAAACCTATCAATATAGACGATCCTAGCTTTAAAAGACGATCCTGAGGGACACTCGTCGTCCACAATTCTAAGCTTTACTAGATCCCTGAAATCAATACTCCTACCTAATTTCTCGGGAGCCCCACCTAGGGCTAGATGCACAGCAGCTGGAGCAAATACATCTCTTCCATGAAAACTCCTCGAGACGGGCTTTAGGAATAGCTCCTCGTTCTCAATAATCCAGACTCCTTCAATCCCATCATCTACTAAGGATTGCCATAGAACACCATTATCAGGGCCCACAAACCAGTATCTCTTAGTCTTAGCAGCTACCGCTCTACGCTCAGTACCGACACCGGGGTCAACGACTACGAGGAAGACTGTACCCTCTGGGAACCAACGGTAAGAAGTATAGAGTATGTAGGCACCAGCGCTAATACTATAAGCTGGAAGATCGTGGGAGATATCGATCACGCGTACCCTGCCCTGGGATAACCTCTCTATAACAGCATGCACTATAGCCACGTATGGATCCCTTGAGCCAAAATCACTTAAGAAGGCTATGAGGCTCCTACCCACAGGTTTATCACCTGACATAAGCATCCCTAGCTAATTACCATTATCCCATAGTGTAGGAAAACCATTAGTGGAAAAAGTTAGCGTTTAGGCCTAGTGCAGGGGTTAACGTGATAGTCTAAGCTTTGTCGGTAAGGCCGGGTCTCTTCACAGCCCACTAGGGCTCCATAGAGGTGTAGCCAAAATCCTCATCCGCTTCCATATTTCACACCACTCTTACAGCAATTCCGTTTCTAGGGGTTCGGTAGCGCCGGCCCTCCTTCACGAGCCCCAGGTTAGTTTTCCGGGGGCCTCAGCGCCGGGATTCTCGGCTGGTAGGGGTCTATCCACATCCCCTTCCTAGTTATTTCCTTAGGGTAAGCTGAATAATAAGGCTGCTAGGGTAGAGACGGGTATAGGCTTAACTTCCTAGACTTTAGACCCCTCCCTCTCCATTGCTATAGCCCTTAGCCCTGCCTCATAACCTCTTCTTAGAGCTTCGATGTTCTTGTCTACAAGCTTTCCTATCCTCTTTATTGCAGCCTCGATATTCTCTATTTTTAGTATGTCCTGGAATGCTCCTACTCCCAGCGCATAGCCTAACAAATAAGTGTTGGCAACTCTGGCATCACCAAGTCTAATAGCCTCGCGTGTAGCATCAACCATGAACACTCTCAGGTTTTGTGGATTTAGGGATTTAAGCTTATCCTCTATCTCCCTTAAGTCTGGAAGCTTTATGCCCGGAAGAGGAGGGGGAATCATATACGCGTTTACTATTAGTGTAGCATTTCTCTTTAAATAATCTACGTATCTTAATGCTTCGAGCGGCTCGAGAGCTATCATTATATCAGCTGCGCCACGTGGTACTAGGGGGGCTAATACCCCTCTACCGATCCTTACATGCACTATTACTGTCCCCCCTCTCTGGCTAAGACCGTGGGTCTCAGCCACAATAGCCCTAAGACCTGAGTCTAAAGCTGCCTCTGCAAGCAGGGTAGCCATGGTTATAATGCCTTGGCCTCCAACACCAGTAAGTACAATATTTAATTTCGGGGGAGACAAGCTCCATCCACCTCCCTAGAACTCTAAGGCTATAGCGGCCTAGCTGTACGTAGAAGTTTTAGCCAATCCGGGCTAGGCTCCTCGACGGGCTCAAAAGCTTTGAAGGGGCAAATCTGTACGCACTCCCCACAGCCCGTACACAGTATTGGGTCTATGTAGGCTTTCCCATCCTTTCTCTTGAATATGGCTGGGCAATTGAAGGCTGTATAACATATGCCGCATGCAGTGCACTTCTCCTCTACCACTCTATAGACAGGGGGCTTGACACCAACTCTTCTCGCATTGGCTAGTGCGAGGAGTATGCATGCGCCACGTGCTACAACAACGGCAGGCCTACGATTTTCTATGACATATTTTATAGCTTTAACGAGTTTCTCCTCTACATCCTTCACCTGGAAGGCGTCTGCAACCTCCACGAACTCTACGCCAAGCCCTCTTGCAACCTGCTCTGGCCTTATACGATAAGTCTCCTCACCTGTAGCCGTCACGCCTATCCCTGGATGCGGCTGGTGGCCAGTCATAGCAGTAGTATGGTTGTCCATTACCAGCACGACTATTGGAGCCTTATTGTACACGGCGTTTAGCAGAGGGGGCATACCTGCATGGAAGAATGTAGAGTCACCTATAATCGCTATGGGCATCTGTCCTTCCACCGAGTGTGCTATTCCGTTAGCCAGCCCGATGCTTCCCCCCATCTCGACTATGGTGTCGGAGGCCTCGAAGGGCTTATTGAGGCCGAGGCTATAGCAGCCTATATCGCTATTATATACTGGTTTTACTCGTAGCTTGTTAACAGCTCTCTTTAGAGCGTAGAACACTGTCCTATAAGGGCAACCAGGGCATAGGACGGGAGGTCTAGGTGGAGGTTCTAGCGGAGGCTTATAAACAGGCTCCTCTATGCTAGCTGCCTTTAAGCCTAGAATGCTTGCAATCGCCTTCTTTACTAGGCTTAGCTCTAGCTCGCCGTACCTTGGCAAGTGGCCTGTAAGCTTGCCATAGGCTTTAACGTTCACCCCCTCGTCGTATAGTATTGTCTTGGCTAGGGTTTCTACTACGGGGTCACCCTCCTCGACGAATAGTATGGTGCTAGCATTAGAGGCTTCAGCAACAAGAAGCTTCCTAGGTAGAGGTACGGGTGTTGAGAGCTTGAGTATCCTCGTTCTATTAGCCACATTCAGCTCTTCGACAGCCTCCTTCGCATAAGTATAGCCTAGCCCAGCTGCTACAATCAATAGGTCTGGGTTCCTAGGGCCCTCGACTCTATTAAGTGGGTGGCTTGAAAGATACTCTGCTATCTTCTCCCATTTATCTAGCTGTATAAGCCTATTCTTTCTAGCGTTGGCTGGAACCAGGTTCCACCTAGACAAATCCCTCCTAAAGAAGCCCTTCCTCTTAAGCCTATCAATTGGTATGGCTGATGTCTCAACCACTACTCTCGTATGCGATATCCTGGTTGTGCTCCTCAGTATCACTGGGTGTTTGAACTTCTCGCTTAGAGCAAAAGCCTCAATAGTTGCTTGCTTGGCCTCTTGAGGGCCAGCAGGCTCTACTACGGGTATGTAGGCGTGGACCCCATACCATCTATTATCTTGCTCGTTCTGGCTACTCCACATCCACGGATCATCTGCTGAGACTATGACTAGCGAGGACTCAACACCAGTATAGCCTAGGCTGAAGAGGGGGTCTGCAGCGACATTCACCCCAACATGCTTCATAGCCGCTAGGGCTGGGACCCCAGAAGCAGCCGCGCCATAGGCTGCCTCAAGGGCAACCTTCTCGTTGACACTCCATTCAACATAAGGGGCGCCAAGCTTTCTAGCAGCATAAGCTAGGGCCTCAATTATCTCGGTGGAGGGTGTACCGGGATAAGCTGATGCAAAACCTATGCCGTATTCGAGGGCACCGCGGGCTATCGCCACATTGCCGAGCATTAATACTTTTCGACCGGGCGGGGATAAGACCTCTGGATAACTCATGGTATCCTCCTACCGGAATTACAGAGAAGAGATGATTAAACTAGATGCATGGATGAAGCTAGTGGGCTTCTGCTAGAAAATAGTCTTTTTGTAGAGGTTAAAATAAGGCGCGTGGTCTTAAAAGGGGCTCCGTAATCCCGGCCTCGATCTCCACAACAGGCCCACTCCCTCGGCGAAGAGCGCTCTCTTCACAGCCCAAGAGTAGAGGCACTTCTCGGGATGTATTAGGGTAGCGATAAATTATTTTTCCTCTACAGGCCCTGGGAACGGGATTCGGCATAGAAGGTGTATGCAAGCCTAAGGCTAGGAGAGGTGTAAGGTATTGTCAACAGCTGGCTTAAAGGGCGTCAACGCTGTAGGTCATGAAGGCTGGGTAACAGTTAAGTGCAGGATATGCGCCAAGATACTCGACTTAACTGTTGACCTAGTCTATGCATGCCCCTCATGCAGAGACAAGTATAATGCCTACTTCTGCCCCGCCGACGCCAAGAGGCTACACTATAAGTGCCCGTTCTGCGGCAGAGATTTAATACCAATATCGCCATGGCTTTCAGAGCCTCGCAGAGCTGAGGGAAGATCCGTCCGATATAGGTAATGAAAGGACCAGGGCCATGTTTGTCTAAGCAGCCCTACTTTTATGCCCACATTAGTGTCAAGCCATAGATCCTATCATCAGCTAGCATACTACCGCATACTACTTTAAGCCTCTAAAGCTAACCCTTAGTTGCTCGCTGGCTAGCAGAAAAACTTAGCAGACACAACATATTTGGCGAAAACGCATTACGCCTACTTCGTAGCGTATCTAGGCCTCCAAGCACCTTCCTCAAACTACGAGAAGGTAATGAGCCCAACCCCCAACGAGATATATAACGGCGACATGACGCAGCTTCTATACACTTGCTCTCTAAGGTTTCTTGACAAGAATAAGCACTGTCCTGGTAGGTGGTAAACGACATGGTAGAGGCCGGGAAAAACGCTATAAGCAATGAGGAGAAGACTAAGGCCAAGATATACAAGGTAGCAGTACTAGTGGTGATAGAGGAGGAGTGGAGTGAGACAAGCGGCCTCAGGGAAATAGAGGCACTAGCCACGCTAACCAAGCCAGGGGCAGAAAGAGCGCCAAGCCTATAGCATAGCGTCCTAGGGGCTTCAATACTTGAGTACTTGCCCAGTAACAGCGCTGTAATCCCTAAAAAGGAGGGCTAAGGCCTTAGTGGGGGCGATGGGGGCCTTGCCCCTGCCTCTCTCCCCTCGCGCCCTGCTTACCCTCTTTACGCTCTTCACTCTCCTCGTTTTCCTCTACCTCCTCCTCCTCTAGCTCCTTGATCCTCTTCTCTATCGCTTCTATTTGCTCGTCTATCATCTTCCTCATTGCCTCTAGCCACTGCTTCTGTGCTTTCAGCATATCAAGCTCTACCTCTGGGCTCATGGGAGGAAATGCTGGCTGTAGTGGCGGGTAGCTCCACGCTAGCATAGGTGGTGGAACGTACCCCGGGGCTGGTGGTGCTTGCATGAACCCTGGATAGGGTGGCTGCTCTTCTTCCTCCTTGCTCCACTTCCTTCCT
>JBEVCE010000085.1:0-6581 GCA_040514295.1 Pyrodictiaceae archaeon
TTCGTATAGTGGTCTAATCGGGGTAGGATCATGTCATACCCTATAACGCTCTTACAACCCTCTAGTCTAGAGCATAGCCTGGAAAGAGTGGCAGTTGTTAATATCTTAGCAGAATAATATTTATAAGACTTTTATAAATTAAATCTTATGTCTATTGTATGGATGAGGAATGGGCTACCAGCCTAACCCCCTGCATACTATAACTTCATGGCTCTAGGGGATGCTGACCACGATCTCGGGGCCCGACACCCCTAGGAGGAGGAACCGTATCCGGAGAAAGCTCTTTATCCCGGACCACTGTTGGCTTCCGAAGGTAGGTGCTATAGTTGTCTCCTAGTACTAGTAGCGTAATACAAGGCTGCCTACGCCTCTACCGTGCCTGTGCCATGGCATTGGAAAAGGGTGCTCACTGGCCTCTGAGGGTGCATGGTGTTAGTGATCCTAGGAGATGTGGTGCACGCCGGAGCCTTGGAGGGCCTAAGCGTGGTAAGAGAGGGGATTACGAGCTTATACTGCCTATGTGTGCTCGATGCCATATCCAGGTCTTCGATAAGAGTCTAGCGGAGGTGCATGTCGATAGGATTAGCCCCCTTTGTGACCCCATAGGCCACCTAGTTGCTGATGCTGGCCGTTTGTTTACCTCTATGTCCACGCTGCTTGGCTTAGCCGTGTTATGGTTTTTAGGGCCTAGTGCTGCTGTAAAGTTATTAGCTGCCTTAGTAGCTTACGTGGTTGGCAAGCTCTAGGCTCTTACGAGCATACTAGTGAGCTTCATGAGGCTATCCTCATCGAAATATTTGTCTATGATGCCTGGGTCTATGCTCCGAGGGTCTACCGATGCCCTCAGCTTTAGCATCTTCATGACCTCCTCGCAGGGTCCGTAGATGCTCCACAGTATTCTTTCTACCATGAACACCTGGTCGTCGTCTCCAAAAAACCTTAGGAATCTAGATATTAGGTCTATGTTTAGCCTAGGGGGCTAGGCATGTGTTTACGGGCCCACCTTCTAGCCCATAGGGTTTCAATCATCCTATGGTACCATATGTTGCTGTACTTAATGTAATTCCTCCTGACGAACACCTCCCAGTACGCGTCCTGGACTAGGTGCGCTGCTACGCCGAGACGATACTCCTCTGGTAGGTTATACACTAGGCCTACAACGCCCATACCCCTATAGAGCCTCTCGTGGAGTATGCTCTTGGCAGGCTCAATATCGACTGCAAACGCTATTGTCGCGTGGGGCTCACCCAGAAGTTTTAACGTATAATGGTAGTGGAGGAGTGTATGCAAGGAAAACCCGTCGCCCCCTAATAAGGTTCGAGACGAGTGGAGGAGGGCTAGGCTTGTCTAAGCCTGGCTATAGCATTAGGCCGGCGTAACCTCAATGTCATGGTCTCCCTTGCCCTAAAGACGTGTTCCCCTCCCCTCTCCTGCCCGATGTACTCTACCGTGGCGTCCTGGCCGACTGCTATATCTAGCACGGTCTCATCTACTGGTATCAGATATGCCTCATCATCACCTAGAAGGGGATGTACGACGACCTCCCCCACGAGCCTCTTGATCCTCTCCAGCTCCATCACGCCGCTACGTTCGTGGAACGCTAGTAGCATGGAGAACCTCTTGGGTGATACAACAAGTAGGTATTTCTTAGCCCTAGTAGCCCTTAGTATGGCCGTGTAGGCCTTGGAGACGTCGTCTAGTGCTCTACCAGGCTGACTCCAGTCGCCCATCTCCACCTCTATGAGGCCTTTAGCACCCCTAAGGCCACCTAGTATGTATTCCTCCTCGGCTATAGCCATTCTCTGCGCTCCCTCAGCTATTGGAGCCAGCTCACTTGTATCACCAGCGATTATTCTATCCGCAAGCCTCTCTGGAATAGCAAAGTCTACTGCTATGGTGTCTAGCCTTCTAAGCTCCTCGCTAAACCCCCCATCTGAGGCCACGTAGACTATAACTGCATCCATCCTAGGGCCTAGGACCGATACTGGTAACTTAGATCTAAGTATTCTAGACCTGGATAGGGCCTCGCGAAATACCTTAGACACAATCTCCTCTAGACCTTCAGGGCTCGAAGGATCACCCTCAACGCTGTTGCTGCCCCTGTCCCCGCCACTACTCTCCCGGCCACCTAGGAGTTCGATAGCTTCTCTAGCACCCTTCTCTAGCTCGCTGGCCTGCTCGGGGTCAAGTCTACGAAGAGCCTCCATGAACTCTCCTACATGGGTTTTTTCCTCCCTAGCTACATCAAGGAATAGTCTACGGAGCCCCTCGTCTCCTACAGCCCTAGCTATCTGCGTGTAGAAGCTTATAGCATCCAGCTCAGCTATTATTGCCAGCCTTAGAGCGTCGACAGCGTTCTCCCTAGCTATCCTCTCGGGTATCTTATCTAATGGGTGCTTTGCGAACAAGCCTAGCACCGTTAGGAACAAAGCCGTGAGCTAAGCTATAAAGGCAGTGTAGCTTAGTAAAAGCTCTCTTCCCTGGGGCCCTGGGTGGAGTCTAGGCTCCTGCCGAGGGACAAGGGTTGCTACATGCTCGTAGTCTCCGTCAACCAGGATACTCTTGTATCATCTAGGTCTAGGCGATGGAGGCTGCCGAGAGCCAGCTACCTCTATGTTGGTAGTGCTGGTGGCCCTGGGGGGCTCGCAGCTAGGATATCTAGGCATTTAAGGAGGGATAAGAAGCCTTTCTGGCACATAGACTACTTGACCATTAACAACGTTGTGGAGGTCGAGGCCATAGTATTCTCTACGAGAAGCTATGGTGTTAGTGTCGAGGCTAGGCTCTCGGAGTGTCTCTTGTCTAAGGGGCTTAAGCCCATAGAAGGGTTTGGCTCGAGCGACGATAAGAGGGCTACCAGCCACCTTTACATGGCTTGCTGTCTCCAGGAGGCTCTAAGCATAGCAGTCTATTGCATGCTTGAGACCTTAGGTTCAGCTGAGGTGCTTACACCCCCCTATAAGATACTAAGATAATGTTATCGCTTAATGCTTGAAAAGATTAAATAAGACCGGATCAAGTCTATTCAACTTGAGGTCAGATTTGTCTTGACTAGTCGCTGGGCAAGCTTTTTCTCCGAGAGAGCCAGGAGACTAAGAGCCTCAGAGATAAGAGAGCTACTCAAGATCATTGAGGAAAGGAAGAACATCATAAGCCTCGCAGGGGGCCTACCAGACCCTCGTACCTTCCCCAAGGAGGAAATAGCTGAAGCTGCTAGGAAAATCGTACTCGAGAGGGGGGATAAAGCCCTCCAATACTCCCCTACGAAGGGTGTTGCGTTCTTTCTCGATGCTGTCCGGGAATTCCTTTCCAGGAATAATATAGCTGTAAGGAGAGGAGACGACATTATAGCTACTGTTGGTAGTCAGCAAGCACTCTACCTTGTAGCCAAGGTCTTCATAGACCCTGGGGATTATGTTGTAACTGAGGAGCCCTCATACCTTGGAGCTATAAACGCATTTAGACACTATGATGCGAGGTTTCTTACAATCCCCTTAGACGAGGATGGTATGAGAACGGACATACTAGAGGAGAGAGTTAAGAGGGCCGTAGCTGAAGGCAAGAGGCTTAAGATGATATACACTGTGCCTACATGCCATAACCCTGCTGGCTCGACCATGCCTGATGAGAGGAGGAAGCATCTTCTCGAGGTAGCTGAGCACTACGATTTACTAGTAGTCGAGGACGACCCCTACGGGTTCATAACATTCTCTGATAAACCCTTCACGGCCCTCAAGAACCTTGATAAGACTGGTAGGGTAATCTATATGAGCACTATGAGTAAGATACTAGCACCAGGTATTAGGCTTGGATGGGTGCTAGCAGACTCCGAGATCGTGGCCAAGCTGGAGCTGGCAAAACAAGCAGTAGATCTCCATACCCCAACGCTAAGCCAGTTTATAGCAGGGGAGCTGCTTAGATCAGGGCTCATAGAGCGAAGGTTCCCAATGCTCAGGAAGATATATAGGGAGAAGAGGGATGCTATGCTAGAGGCTCTAGAAGAGAACATGCCTGAGGGTAGCCGCTGGACAAGGCCTGTTGGAGGACTCTTTGTCTTCGTATGGCTTCCCGAGGGCATTAATACTAGGAAGTTACTTGATAAGGCTCTCGAGAAGGGTGTCGCCTATGTGCCTGGCGACGCGTTCTACCCGAATGGTGGAGGGGAGAATACTATGAGGCTAAACTTCAGCTACCCGCCAGTAGATATGATCAGGGAGGGTGTTAGGAGGATAGGGGAGGCTATCAGAGAGATGACAAGAGGTAGGAGATGAAGGGCTTAGGCCTGGGCACTGGAGGTTTCACGAGCCCCTCCACAACTTCCACTAGTTCTGCAAGGGAATCTTTTATACTGGATAAGAGGACTAAACCAGCCTGGACAGGGAACTCTCTTATGAGTTTTATACAGCCCTTCCTTGTTCTTGGAGGCTCTACGTAGGAGTATATTGGGTGGAGTACTAGGAGGCCGCCTGGGCTGATCATGTCAGCTGCTAGCACCGCCTCCTCATGGTCTAGCGTGGCTAGGAATACAGCGTCATAGCCCCTACCCTTCTCTACCCGTATCTCCCCAAGCCTCTTGACCTCAACGCCCAGCTTCTTCGCAACCTCGGCCCATGCCATGCTGGACGAGAATACCTCGTAGAATACACCCATCCTCTCCATGGCTATGCCAGCTAGTAGGGCGCTTGGCCCCGCACCTACTATGGCCAGCCTATCTCCTCGCTCGACCATCATACCAGCAGCTGCCCTGGCTATGGCTGCCGTGGTTGCTATGGAGGCGTACTCGGCTGGTAGGCTAGTATCTATAGGTTCTAGAGAGGATGATGGCAGGGACACGTACTCTGAAAGCCAGCCGTCATAAGCTGTGCCTGGTAGTGGGCCTATACCATCAACTAGTGCCCAAAGGCCTAAGCCTAAGGCCTCGACCTCCTCATAGCGGGGAAGCCTAGCTATGACAACCCTCTTCCCAGCTAGCCAGCTAGGGGCACCTACGCCAAGCTCTACTACAACGCCATAGCCTTGTATACCGGGAACGCGGCCAGGCTTAACCCATATAAGCCCGGCTGCCTCAGCCTCCTCTACACCATCCCATGCGGCTGAGATGGTCCTTACAAGCACCCAGCCCTTTCTTATAGGCGGTAATAGGCTTTCTTCAATAAACACACCATAGCCTATCCTGAGAGACTTCATCCTCTTAGCAGCCATCCCTATAACTTCCCCCCAAAGCTTACCCTGAACTCTTTTAGGATCTAGTCTTGCTTAGACTAGGGAGAAAGGCGTAGAACGCAGCCATAAGTGTTTCGCCCAGGGGTAGAGAGCCCTCTAGTGGGAGGAGAGCCCGGGAAAATGTAAATAAAATTACTTATTATGATCGGATGCTCTTCAGCTGTAGCTGCTACTCTATCTTCACCTTGGGGGTGAATGGAACTAGGTCTGCCATTGTTAGCAAGCCTGGTGGTGCTTCTGCTACGGTCTCTGCTAGCGCTAGTATGGTGTTTACTGTTCCCTGGTCGCCTGGCGTACCATTACTCCTCCACCTATAGGTGTAGCCCCATGTCGACTCTATTGTTATCTCCTCGTAGTCCTCCTGGGCTGCACCAGCAATAAGTTCTACTCTTATAACCTCCTTGCCCTTTACATAGGCTGCCCCATAACCTTTAACTCCCAGAACTCTGCCCTTCTCAATCCTGAGCCCTCCTCTCTCAACAGGCTTCTCTGCTACTATCGGCTCCTGAGACTCTTCTACATGGTCCGGCTGTAGCCCTAGAGCCTCGGATATAATGAGCACGGACTCGGCATAGCCTACATGGCCTGTAAGCTCTCCTGTTGCAAGCTTCCTCTTGTACTCCTCCGGATCCATGCCCAACCCTATCTTCTTCTTGAAGGGCTCCCTCCTCTTCGTGGCATCCAGGCTTCTCACGGCATGGATCCTTCTAATAGTGCCCATGGGTGCTGCTAGCACTACTATCAGCGTATCTAGTATGAAGCCCGGGTTAATCCCGCTACCTAGCACAGTCACTCCCATTGATAACGCCTTCTGGTCTAGTTTTCGCGCTAGTATAGGATACCTGTACCAAGGATATGATAGTGTCTCGCATGTTGAGACTATGTTTAGGCCTAGATCTATTAGCGAGGCCAGCTGCGGGTATACCTTATCCAGGTAGCTCCCAGTGGCATGAACTACCACGTCAGCGTCTATGAGGGATACTGGGTCCTTTGAGACATTAACTCCTAGCTTACCTATCCCTATAAGCTCGCCAACATCCTTGCCCACAAGGTTTGGGTCTATATCTACTGCACCAACGATCTCGTAGCCCATTTCTAGAGCATGCTTGGCTGCAAGCCTACCTATGGCCCCGAAGCCGTAGAAGCCTATTCTTAGGCTCATGGCCCGGCACGCTCCATTCTACTCCTCTAGCATTTGGACGGATATGAAAACCTATCTAAGACGAGACGCTAGAATACTTTAAAACACCTAGCCTCCTCCATGCTACTCTAATTTAATGAGTTTAATACCCTAGGCAAGAGGTGCTGGGACTTGGCTAGTAGGTTGAGAACTAGGCTCCTAGAGATATCGTATAGGG
>JBEVCE010000086.1:0-6510 GCA_040514295.1 Pyrodictiaceae archaeon
ATAATAGGGTTAATTGTGGAAAGGAGGAGTGAAGGACTTAGGCTGGATCACAAGCCAACATACCCGGGTCTAGCCATAGCATTGCTACCGATAGCCGTCTACACGTTGCCGGCCAAGATTGTTGTAGTCTAGATGCCGGGCCTCGAGGATAGCAAGCTCTTAGCGAGACGAGTCTCCATAAGGCTACATGCTACGACTAGAGTCATGAAGTACTGTGAGAGGTAGACGCGCTGACCTGGTGCCCAGGTACTAGTGTTTGTGCCTCTAAGTGTCATAGCTGGTAGAGTCGGCCTCCATGATGTACGTCTAAGGCTAGCCTTATACGGGGTGGTAGCCTAAAGATAGTTTAAATCATAGAGGCATGACGCATCTGTCTCCTCAGATTTGCCTTGTCAGGGCAAAGCGGGGAAGCATTAGCTATGGTGGTAAGCGAGTACAGGGACAAAGTCTCTCTCTATGTCGAGGTTGTCGAGGCTAGTCTTAGGCCGGGCTCGATCGAGGTTAACGCTGATAGACGAGAGTATAGAGGAGAAAGAGTGTATCGCGGGGGATGGCTGATATATTCTTCTCCGCCACCCCTATCTCTTTCCACTAGGAGTCTTCCTTCTCCTCCACGTGGTTATTCTAAAGGCCTTGCCGAGGCCAGGCTCTTCCATGGTAGAAGCTTTATCGGCGAGTACCGTAGGGTCTCGGGGGAGGAGGTGGCTGAAATAGCTAGTGGTCTTGCATCAATGGTTACTAAGTGTGATCCGGAGATCGTGGTTACATTTGTTCACGAGGTTAGAAGCATACACCATGAGGAAGGCAGTGCCATAGAGGATAAGAACTATACAGATATAATTATGGCTGTTAACTGCCATGGCTATGCACTATCAGAGAGGATAGGCTTGCTCGGAACACCTACTAAGAGCCATATCAACCTGCTTAGCAGGGTTATAGGCGAACTAGAGGAGGGAAGCCTTATCTATGCAAGATATGCAAAGGCCTTATCGCCTATGGAGAGAGGACGCTGGCAAGTAATACTGAGGCGAAGCGCGGCTGCAGCACTATTACACGAGATCGGCCATTGTCTTGAGGCAACTAGGTGCAGGCTAACTCCAGGCACCAGGATTCACAACACGCTAAAAATTTATGATGACCCATTCTACTATCAGAGCCCTGCTCAACGTGCTTTCGATGACGAAGCAGTTGCATCGTTCAGAAGGACTTTAGTAGAGGATGGTGTAGTAGTCGACCTTTTACATACTCGTGAGACCGCTGCTATAGCTGGATCACGGCCGGGCAATGCCCAGGGCTTATTCCATAGGCCTATACCAGGCCATTCGACTCTTGTCATGGGGGCCGGTGACTGGGGTGATAGAGAGATCATCGAGGAGACTAAGAGAGGTATCCTTGTCAATCAAGTGCTAGAGGCTACGGTAGACCCCACTGGGCTCATAACAATATATCCCGAAGACGCATGGCTTGTGGAAAGAGGTGAAGTTAGAGGAGCACTAAGGGTTACCAGGATAAGACTCTTCGTTAAGACTCTAGCGACAATAGACGCTATCTCTAAGACTCATTGGCTCCGGGTCTCTAGCGAAAAAGGCAACTTAGTGGCCGAGGCCTCCCCAAGTATTAGGCTTCAAGCCTACATAGACTAGGCCTTCCTAGCTCTAGGGCCTATAGTGTAGTGTTTAGACTCCCTTCTACTCTCCTCCCAGACGCTTCTCCAGAACTCATCCTCACTTATCGTCTCCTTCTCAGCTATTGCTTCCTCTATAGCGACTAGTAGCTTGTGGTGTCTTACCTCGTCCTCGTATATGGTCTCGAATATGAGCTTTAACCTAGGGTCCTCTATACTGGTTCTCAGCTTATCGGCGAGCTCTATCATCTTAGCCTCCTCCTCGATATGCCTCCTGACCTCTCTCTTAAGCTCTCGTAGCTCCTCTGGTGACAGCATGTGAGTTCTCCCTGCAGCTATCTTGGCTGCAGCATCGTAGAGGAGGCTATGTTTTCTTGAATCCATGGCCACACTTTCCAATAGTATTCTCAGTGCCTCATGGCTTATGCTTGAAGCTAGCCTGCTAAGCCTCTCAGCGTAATCCTTCTCTTTCCACGAAGCTTCGCTACAAGTTTCTTCAAGGCCCATGGCATTCCCCACCCTTATCTTTGTTCCATGTCTTACCCTAAATTGTCTTCCGTACCAGCTGTCCATAAATCTCCCTAGGCAATAGTTGTTTTAGACTAATGGTGGAACGGGTTGGCTATGGGCTTAATAGTGCTTGCCGCCGGGTTGGGTACGAGGGTATCGAGTATAAGTGGTAATGTCCCAAAGTTCCTTCTCAGGGTAGAGGGGAGGCCGCTACTTTATTACCCTATAGCTGTAGCATCCTCTATCGGTATTAGCGATGTATGCGTCATAGCGCCTAAAGGCTGGTCCTCCCAGGCATTAGCCATAGCCAGGGATCTCGTAGGCCCTGGTGCTGATGCCGTTGAAAACCCTTACCCAGAGCGGGAGAACGGCTTCAGCTTATACCTAGGCCTTAGCTGTATGGGATGGTATGGTGACTTCCTAGTATCCATGACCGACCATCTTTATACCGGCTTCATGCTAATAAGAATAAGCCATAGCTTACGTAGTGGGTCTTATAGCTATATAGTGGGTGGGGATAGGTGGGCTGAGTACGTGGATCACGACGAGGCTACTAGGATCTCAGTATGGGATCCTATGACGATAAGCCGTTGCGGCAAGAACGTTGACCCCTACATCTATATAGATGTAGGAGTTCAAGCTGTTAGAGCCGAGAAGCTAGAACTCATACTAGGAAGAGGTGAGGAGGCATGGTCCAAACCCCTCTCTGAGGTGGTGAATAGCGTAGCTGTCCTAGGAGAGGCGGGTGTAGCTGACGTAACTGGCCTCCTATGGACCGAGATAGATACTCCTAGAGACTTCGAGGAAGTATCCAGGGGGAGGCGTAGGAGGGTGCTCGAGAAGGTATTGGAGTGGCTAAGAAGCTAGCTAGGCTCATACCCCCATTCCTCGAGATACTTCAGGAGATGGTGGAGTGCTCTAGGCTCTGTGAAACTAAGTCCTCCACCACGCTTAGGTAGGCCGAGTCTAGCCGTCTTCCACGGCCTCTTAACATAGGCGTTTTCCTGCCCAAGCCCAGCCATATAGAAGGGCTCGCGGAGGGAAACTACCTCCTTAAAAGCCTTGATTATTGCCTCCAGCTTGTCCTCCCTAGCCTTGAAGCCTTCTATCCTTCCTCTTACATCGATGGGCTCCCTTCTCCAGTTGAGGCAGGGTATGAGCTTGAGATCATAGGATAGCCTTACTCTGGTGCAAGCTGAGCAGAAGACAGGGTTGCCTACAGGCCCTACCAGCTCAACCTCAACACCATTATCTAGCATCAAAATCGGCCTATTATGTAGGCTGTAACGATACCTTACCTTAGTGATCCTTTTCTTAAGCTTATCTAGGACTTCGAACCAGGGTATATGGTACTTGTCGAAGCTTATCGTTTTGGCCTTGCCTACTGGATGCAGTTCTATAAACTGGAGTTTAGCGTTAACCCTAGCCGCAAACTCCACAAAGCCTTCGATCTCAACGTCGTTGAGCCCGCGTAGTACTACTACATTGATTTTCAATGGTATGCCATAGTCATGTGCAGCGAGCACGGACTCTATGACGTTACTATACAGCCTAGTACCTGTTATTCTATAAAATACCTCCTCTCTAAGCGAATGCATACTAACATTGATATGTCCTATCCTCTGCTCTACCAGGCCTTGAAGATGCCTTTTAAGAAGACTGGCATTAGTAGTCATGGATATATATGCGCGGGGATTATGCCTCCTTATCGCTGCAATAAGATCCACCAGGTCTGTTCTAAGGGTAGGCTCTCCCCCCGTTATCTTAAAGCTAGATACTCCTATCTTAGTCAAGGCCTCAGCTACAAGCCCCATCTCCTCT
Source organism: Pyrodictiaceae archaeon (assembly GCA_040514295.1). GTDB lineage: Archaea > Thermoproteota > Thermoprotei_A > Sulfolobales > Pyrodictiaceae > JBEVCE01. The sequence continues at coordinate 3,956 of JBEVCE010000086.1, forward strand.
ACAGTGATCTCCTGGACTCCTGCACTCTCGGTGTAACCCTCCATGTGACAGAAGAAGCACTTGAAATTGCACTTTCCAGTAACCATTACCCGGAGATTTGTTAGTGGCCTCCCATACCTATCTATGAGTGGCAGTACTGGAGGACTAGCTGTCACCACATCTAGGCTCCTCCCTAAAAAGCCCCATGGAACGACTATGGCTTAGAAACTTATTGAAGTTTTTGCTTACCATGTTCTTCATTCATCCTGGACGCTAAAAGGATAAAATAAGAGAGTCGTCCTAAACGATAGAGTAATGCTTGGCCCTACTCAGCCCTTAACACCAAATACCAAGACATATAAAGGGGTAAGGAAAGTACGATGAGGACACTCATGGCTTTAGAATCTGGACAGCTTCAAATAGACTATTAGGCTAAGGACCCCTGTTTTTCCTAGTCTCTGGGCATGAAATGATGCTTAAAGGACATGTTATGGAAAGGAAGCCGGGTTGGTAGCCGGGCGGGGATTCGAACCCCGGTCACGGGGGCCAAAGCCCCGCATCCTTGACCGCTAGACGACCCGGCTATCCAAGTAGGGTCGGCCATGTAATATTATTTTGTTCTCCTAAGACCAGGTTATAGACTTTATCCCCGCGAGGTTTTTGTACAGCTGTGGCCAGACTAATGCTGATAGTCTTAGGCTTGAGGCTTTTCCGGGATTGAATGGGCGCTGATATATGAGTAGTAGTCGGATACCAGCTAGGATGTCGACATCAATATACTATCTTCATGTAGCGTTCCTAGTCTCCTCGCTCACGCTCCTTGCCCCTTCATTCATAGTCTTGGCGTCAGGTGGTGATAGTGTTTGCCTTAGCCTCCTACTCTACGGCTCTATGGAGCTTATTGTGGCTGTCTTCTGGAGGAACTATTTCGCCCCCTCCAGAAGGATGACCCTCTCAGACGCTATACTTGTCGCTGTTATGCTGTGGCTCCTAGTCCCCATACTATCATCCATACCTATTATGCTAGTTCTAGGGATCCCATTCGTTGATGCATGGTTTGAGGGGGTAAGCGGTTTTACAACAACAGGTCTTACGATCTTCACAGGCTCTATAGACCCCTGGTTTAACACCTATGTGCCGAGAATCGAGGAGCTTCCGCCTAGTATTCAGCTATGGAGAAGCTTCACCCAATGGATTGGCGGCATAGGAATCCTAGCTCTTTTTGCAGCCTTCGCTGCAGGAGGTGCTCTCCCAGCACATGTAGCTGGACTCGCCGAAGGCCGGTACGAGCATATTCTGCCTAGTGTGGCTAGGAGTCTTAGGGCCTTTACCCAGGTTTACTTCATATACACCTTTATAGGAGTCCTGCTTTTCATGCTGGCTGGTATGAACTTCTATGACGCACTAAATCATGCTATGACAGGGATTGCTACTGGAGGATTCTCGACACACTCGCAGAGCTTCGCATACTACAATAACGTCTTCATAGAGGCATCAGCCATAATAGTCATGATCCTTGGTGCCCTTAACTTTGCAGACCACTATGATCTTGTAAGGGGCAGGCCTAGGAGAATCCTCAGGAACCCGGAGACCGCAGCCTTCTTTCTAATCTCCTCACTTGCTATATTATTGTCGATGCTAATATATGCTGCTAGCAAGGGATTAGTCTCACCCGTCGATGTAAGAGGTATAGTCTTTCAAGTGATCTCCTCGATCTCTGGTACGGGGTTCCAGACAATAGATCTCTCTAGGGCCCCTCAAGGATTCCTACTCCTTCTCTCCTTTACAAACATTCTTGGAGGCAGCATATTATCCACTACCGGAGGGATAAAGCTCTTTAGGCTAATAGTACTAACGAAGTCCGTTACCTGGAACATAGAGACACTCCTATCATCATCAGCGAGAATAGTTGTACGTAGAGTGGGTGATAGAGTATTCCGCGGCAATGAAGTTGAGCAGGCTGTATCGGTAGCGTTCTTGTTCATAGTAGTACTCTTAGCAGCGACACTTATTAGCGCAATTTTCCTTCCACATAAGAATATAGTGTTGCTGTTATTTGAAGCATCAAGTGCACTAGGTAATGTAGGGCTTAGTACTGGTATAACGGGTGCGAGTCTACCAGTGCCAGTCAAAATAATTTACATAGTCTTAATGCTGCTAGGTAGGCTCGAGATACTAAGCTATGTAACAGCACTAATGATTCTAAGGGAGAGGGCTAGGCTGCGTTGGCGGTAGCCTCACCCTCCACTTGCCGCCTAATTATAGCCAGCGCTGGGGCTTCTACACCCTCCTTTAGAAGCTTTAATAACTCTGAGGCTACGGGTCTAGCCGCATAGAGTTTATGATTGCCCTTGGAGTATACCATTTCGATTACGCCTAATGCCTCAAGGCACTGAAATGCAGCAAGCACCATGTAACGTGGGAGCCCTGTTTCAGACGCTATATCGCCTGGCGATACAAGCTCTTTTTTGGTGAGGGCGTCAAGTATCACTATTAAACGCTCTCGAGGTGTACTCAACATCTGTCCCCGGGATAACGATACCTAGGCGAAATCATATATTAAGAGGAGATAGAGG
>JBEVCE010000087.1:0-6386 GCA_040514295.1 Pyrodictiaceae archaeon
ACGAAAATGCTATCAAATCTATATTGGAGCCCTCAGACTGCAAGGGATTAAGTAGTTGCATAGGCTTCCTCAAGGCACCACACTTAATACCAGAGACAGCGTCTCTCAAGCTAGTACTTAAAATAAAAACACCATCACAATCTACTAGGATAACGGCTAACATCAGATTTGAAGCCTATGGAGAGATACAAGGCGTTCATGGCTTAGTGTCTAAGGTGTTACATGCAAGCTATGGGCTAACCGATGTCTATATAGTCATCCACCCACCCTCTCTTAGACCTATGCTAGGGACAGTGGCATACCATGAACTCCTCATTTACTATTTATCCATGTTGTTCAAACAGCTAAGGCCCAGTGAACGTTTATCTCTTACAGCCTTAATGGCTTCTGGTTATAATTTCGATATCCTGGAGAAGCTTAGTAGTGACCAAGGACTAGCTCTTCTCGAGCGAGCCATAGTAGACTTATACTTGCTAGCCGAAAACTATAGTACATTAAACTCGAGCATTACCAGCCAGGGCCTCCCCGTGGAAGTTAAACTAATTCCAGGAGTCCAGCTCGTTTGGCTAGGCCCTATTATAATGGCTATAGCTGTAATCTTCTCGTCTTTTCTAACGAGAAGATTGCATGGATAAGTTACGCTTATTTTTAATGCTAGAATAATATTCTTAAAGTAAGGATACTATGCTTATTCTCTTGGTGGTTACTAATTTATGGCTCGAGGCCTCATAGAAATATTCAAGTACATGCTACCGATATTCGTGCTAGTCGATACAGCGCTTACCCTTTACGCTAGCCTACATGCTCCTTTCCCCCTACTAGTCCCCCTAGGCTCGCCAACAGCATACATAAACATTTATATCCATGTGCCAATGGCCTGGGCCTCCTATATGCTTTTTACGGGAGCCCTAATATCAGCTATATTATTCTTATGGAGAGGTATAGAAAAGTACGATAGGCTAGTATATGGCTTTGCTTTTATAGGCATAATCTACGCTATTGCTACAACCTTTTCTGGTAGTGCATGGGCATCAGAATCATGGGGATCGCCGTGGAACTGGGATCCTAGAGAGACAGGTATTGTGCTGCTATTACTAGCATATAGCGTGTATTTTGCTATCCGCTCCAGCATACCTGATCCTGATAGGGCTAGCAGGCTTAGTGCAGTCTACGCTATTGCGGCTTACTCCACGGTACCCTTAAGCTTCTTAGCACCAAGCATTGCGGGGGGTCTACACCCGACTCCTAAGGCTACAGCAGGTTTATTTTCTCATTCGGAGGTTGTAGCAATTTTTACAGCTAAACTACTATTAGCGTCAGTTATCGCTATAGGGCTGGCTGTGCTAGCCTCTAATAAAGCTAACCTAGGTAAGCTATTGGACCGGAAGGGTAAAACCTTATACGCTGTAACGGGCTTGGCTTCTATAATAGTGGCTATTGCAGCCCTGGTCATCCTAGTTCTCCCATACATTGAAGGTAATGTGGATAGGGTCCTGGCAGCAAACATAAGTAACGGGCTAATCACTAGCGTGTCGCTATCATCGGGGAAAAGCTTAGTATTCAAGCACCCCGTGAAGTCGCCAATATCACCTGCAGTAATCGAGGTGGAGGGTAAGCCTATGCCAACTATAGTGGGCCATATAGTCCAGATAACAAATAGCGGCATTAAGATAGTTATCCATTGGAGCGTTGCCGTAAACGTACTGCTTTACCTCTCGGTTGTAGGCTTATTGATGCTGCTTATTGCTAGATGGGCTAAGTAGCCTACCCATTTTATTATCCATGTAGCATAAAATATATTCCTTTCAAATATAAATAAAGTGGTGAGCGGGTTGAGCTCACCTAAACCAGCAATTATACTAGGAGTAGTACTGTTTGCCGTTATACTCACCATAGGCTATACGGCTATAAGCTCATCAAGGTATATGGATGTATCATCTCTCAAGAGCTATAAGAATGAAGTGCATGTGATAGTCTCAGGCAAGCCTGTCGTAATGGGTATAGGTAAGTTCTACATGAAGGTAAACAATACAATATTTATCGTAGATGCTCATGGCGTCTATGGTGTGGCTAAGAGGGTTAAAGGCCCCCTGCTCGGCAGTGATGATAGTTACGCGGTATTCCTGCTTCAAGGCAAGGACGGAAGCGTTATAGCAGCCCTCTATAGTGCTAGTGAGTTTAAAGCTAGGTATGGAATGAAGGTTGATGTCTCAGATAAGGTTGTTGTAGAAGGCATCTATAAGCCTAGCCTTCGCACAGAACTTTATACTCCCTCGGGAGATATGGTCACGAGCACAACCACTATTGTTGTCTCGAAGATTCTTGAAGGTTGCCACAAGAGCTACAAGCAGCCAATAGGCACGGTGAGCGGTTAGGGAGGGGTTTCCTTGAAGAACCGAGGCATGCTTCAGCAACTAGTAACTCTCGCACTAGCCATGGCACTAGTAGCTACTAATGCTTATTGGTATATTTTATGGCTTCAGGCAAGCTCGAAGCCCACTACGTCTACCGAAAACGTAGAAGAGCTTAGGATGATGTTAGCAAGGGTTTCTAAAGAAAACCAGCGCCTCTTAGAAAACATGACAGTGCTTGAATCCAAGTACCAGAAGCTTTGGAGAAGTTACGAGGAACTAAGAGCCAAAATAATAGAGTCTAAGCAGCTTGCTATGAATATTGCTCTCCTAGACTCTCTTACACAGCTAAATGAATCCATAGAGCAACTCATACTCGAGACTACAGCTAGGACAAGCATAGGAAATTACACTAAGAACTTCTTTACGCCACCTCAAATGATGGATAGAGTCCTAATGATAACAGGCAGCTTATACCGCGAAGAGAAGGCCGTAACAGATATCATGGAAATATATCAGTGGGTACAGGACAATATAGCCTCAGTACAAGATCAGCCTACGCTAAGGATAAGAGTCTTATATCTTAGAGTAAGCGGTAAGAGCTTCCCAGCCCAAATAGACTTCTCATATACAAACCAATTCGTCCAGACGGATGTAGAGACGCTCGAACGAGGCGCAGGCGACATATTAGATAAGACAATCCTCCTTGTAAGCATGTTGCAAGCATACCTAGGTGCTAAGGGTAAGTCGTATCTACTCTACTGTCAAATGCCCATAGCACCCATTTACGCGGCTGTAGTTCATATAAAGGGGAATAATACTTACTTGATCCTAGATTTACTTACAGGGGCATTCGGTCCTTCAAGCGATATAACGGTGGTAATCCATAAATGGATCGATAGCTATGGTGTCCCAGAGAAGGATATAATCAAAGCCAAGCTAGTTAACGATAAGAGCTATATGGAAGGCTCCCTTGATGATGTGATCAGCTACCTCAAGGGTGAAGCCTAATGGCCAAGAATTTATCGAGGCGATACAAGAGCCTACACTCGGCTTATTCAGCTGTTATACTGGTACTAATATCAGCCTTAACTTTATACACACTATATTCTGCCGTCCTAATAGGCATGGCAAGCTCTTCCACCTTTACCATAAACCTCTACAAGGCTACTCTGGGCCCCATATACCATAAAACCCCTGAGGGCCAGCTAATCGAGATATACGCTGAGGTTACTTATCCTGATACACTTTTATACTTTGGACAAGGTCCCTACCTTTATCCACCTATAAAAGTAAGGCTTTACTGTAACTGGAGTGCATGGGGAGCTACAGTAGTCGTTGGTGTACTAGACTCGAACTATACCATAGACCCTACCACGCTGAAGCCAGCTGAGTGGGGTATGAAGTGGGCTTCGGGTGGTTGCACGATAGGCCCTGGCGCAGAAATCTATGCTTCTAAGGATTTTTATTCAAAAAGCAGTGCAATATGCGAGGTGAACTTATCAGCTTCTTCAAGGCTTTTATCCTCGCCAGCTGGAGCTGCTAGAGGACTTCGCTATTTCTTCAAAATAAGTATAAGCCTATACGATAGTGACACTGGTAGCGTGATTCCGGGAGGCTACGTATACATGTATACTAATAGCACGTCCTCTCCTGAGACCAACATAGACTTATATCCAGCCAAAGGGAACATAATAATAAGCAACAATAGAATCATAATTAGTCAACCGAGCGCTAAAAGCTACAACCCCCTCATAGGGCTAGTTCTAATTGTATGGGGGATTAGCGTCATTATAGGCTTAATAGTTTATATTTACACCCATAGGTTGAGGAGTTAGTAAAATTTATTAAGGTCTTTTTACTAACTCCACCCTCTTGTCCTGGCACTCTATTACATGTTTTCCTAATTCATTTTGTTTTATTTAGATATTCTTATAGATATAATATAGTTAGATACATAAATAAAGCTTAAATTTCTAGGTAAAAATATATAGTGCGATGGATAAGGTGAGAGGAGGATAATATGTTGAGCCCTCAGCTACGAGTCCTGCTTGCCACAACAATTCTAGTTATCGTGATCCTACCAGCTATGAATACGGTTCTTGCTAGAGCAATGACATACCAATGGGGTGTGGAGACACCGATAACCGTTTCATTAACAAGTGCTAGCAAAGCTTGTATATCCTGTCATAAGGCTGCAACACCCTTTATCGTGGAAGACTGGAAGAAGAGCAGACATTACCAGGTTGGCGTAGGATGCTATGAGTGTCATGGTGCAGCAGAGTTTGTGGGTAAAAGGCCCGATGTAGAAAATCATTTCGGCTATTACATCACATTAGTGGTAACACCTACACAATGTGCTAGGTGCCATCCAGCCCAGGTGGAAGAATTCGAACATAGCGTGCACGCCTTCGGTGGTCTACACGCCTATCAACTCAAAGAGTACCCGGCTTACTGGACAATATGTGCTGAGCAGTTCGATTGGGGATCTAGCCCCAAGTATCGTAAGACCCCGGTGACAACGGTACCGCCAGAGTACATTGAGACTGACTGGGTTCCTAAGATAGTCAGAGACTTTGTAGGCGATCAGCATTATGGTAGGAAGGTGTTAGAAGAAGACCCAACAAAGGCTTATATGCCCTTCAACCCGCTAGGCTTATCCATAGAGAATTACGACATGGTTAAGGCATTAACAATTTGGGGTATAAGAGGCTGCCTCCAGTGTCATGGTGCGAGACTTGATGTCAAATCAGCATACGCCTACCCATCATTAGACCAGCTAGAGGAGATGATGAAAGCTGGTAAACTACCAGAAAAAATAATATTTGATCCAGCGCATATAACGAACCATGGTATTGGCCGTGTAAACCCAGATGGCAGCCTAGGAAGCTGTGAGGCTTGCCATCCATACCACGGATTTAGCGTAAAGATTGCTAGGAAGGGTGCGTACCAGGCATGCGGTAGATGTCATACAGGCCCGGACCACCCCAACGATGAGCAGTGGAGCAAGAGCGTACATGGCGCAATATTCTGGGGCGAGGCTGAGGACTGGAACTGGGATGCAAGAGTCAATGACTGGAGGCCTGGCCGTGACTTTAGAGCACCAACATGCGTTACATGCCACATGGCTGCAGTCTTTGACAACACAGGTAAAGTCAAGTATGCCAGCAGTCACGATGTAGCAATAATAAGCAAGTTCAAGCTAGGCAGGTGGAGGGTGACTCTGCCAAGAGTTCCAGGCCTACCAGACCCGGCAATACCGGGTGCTACGGCAGAAAAAGCTCCGGTATGGAGCAGGTATATAACAAAAATAACACTAGTTTATCCGGAGCCTGACTGGAAGACTAGAAGGCAGAGAGCCATAGATATGTGTAGCCAGTGCCACACTAAGGAGTATGCTGCAAGTTGGCTCAAGACCTATGACTGGATGATAATACTAGTCGACTACATGAGAGACAAATACGTTGTTACAGTAGAGAGTATGCTCAAGGAGAAGGGCTTATTCACGCCAATGGACAAGTGGAAAGTACGTAACCTAGGTGCTATGGCTAATAGGCCTACAAAGATGTCTGCAGCACACTTTGGTCCCGACTATGTATGGTGGGAGGGTATAATGCACTTTACTGAGTGGATTGAGGAGTGGCTAATCGATGTAGCAGAGAGGCCTGCAGTACATGCTAAAGCCCCTGAGATCATCGAGTACATAAACAAGGAGATACTGCCGTGGTATAAGAGTCTAATAGAGGGTAAGTCTAGTCCGGCACATGCCACGGTATTATTCCAGAAGCTAGCAGCAGAGGCTAAGAAGACAAGTTTTGAATCGCTAAGCTCCATAGCTAAGCCAACGGTTGCGTCAGTTAAGCCTAGTATAACAAAGTACGGGAGCATGGAGATTAAAGTCAGTAAGCCTAATAGCAGTGACTTCACCTCCATGACGTTAGCTTCACTGCTGTTATTGCTACCAGCATCGGAGAGCCTCTTAGTACTAAGAAGGAGAGGGGAGGAGTCCGGCTAAAGGCCTTGGAATTGTTTACT
>JBEVCE010000088.1:0-6267 GCA_040514295.1 Pyrodictiaceae archaeon
CGATCTTGGTTCTCTCAAGCACCTTTCGGGCACCATCAATAACGTATAGTATTGCATCTCTAAGGTCACGAGCTTTACTAATACAGTCCATAGGCAGATCATAGACAACTGTAATGAAGCCCTCATAGTCTATACTATACTTGAAGGAGGGGCTCTCGAAATTCATCTGCAAGAACCACGATAATGCCTCCTCCAAGGGCTCTACATCTAGTGGCACTGAAACACGAAGTATACCAGCCTCTTCGAAGATCATGATCACTACGCCTAAACGCCCATACTTTTCGTCAGGGTATTGTACTAATAGAGCGTTCTCCCTTCTCTCATAGTCTAAGCCGAGGCTACGAAGGAAGACCTCAATATCCTCTAAGCGCGACACCATATAAAACACCTGATGTGCCTATAGCTACCAGCTGCTAGTTCCTAGGCCCAGGAGCTAATAATGTTATAAGGCCAGCGGAAATCTTGAACAAGTAGTACGCAGTTCTGAAGCTACCTGGAGGCTAGGGATGGTGGAGGAGTTTTACAGAATACCAGTGCCAATTGAGGAAGAGGAGGAAGTACTCCTACTAAATCATCCAGCCGTCCTAGCTGTCCTATCCGAGTCGGAGAGGATAGCAAACATTATCGCTAGAAGGCTACTCGAGTTCAGGAAACTTCTAGAAGATAGTAGGGACCTAGTAGAGTTATTCTCCAAGGCTAGGCCTATACCAGATGCAAGTCCGCGGCTGGGCGGGGTGGCAATAGACTCCACATATCCACCTGACGGAGGAGTTGAGCTTGTCGGTGGGCACCTAGCCGGCGTTGTAGCTGGGTACATAGTATTCGGTGTACCCTGTGAAAGAGAGTGTAGAGCTGCATATGCAAAAGCTTTCTTCATAGACGCTGAGGATCCTAAGAGAAAGCTGCAATTGTTCTCCAAGCTGCTCGAAAAATATGTTGCTAGAAAAGTACTTGGGCTAATCAAAGACCATGTGCTTGATGGTGTCAAACTACTCTTATTTGACGGCGAAATAGTACCCTATATTCTGCTCTTCACGTCCGCAGAGAGGATAGAGGCCAGCAAGCTACTGAGAAGATTAGATGAGGCTGCAACAGGCCTCCTTGAAGAAGCCAAGAGGCTGGGAATAACACTTGTAGGTGTTATTAAGCGTAGCTATTCTAAGATACTCTCAGCATTGATGGGGACCATGCTACCATTGAATGATAAGGCTATAGCTAGCCTAATACTTAAAAGAGGACACTATATAGAGCTAGGAGAGCTAGAAAAACTATTACCATTATACGCGAGGCTTGAACATAGCTCCAAGGGCTTCGACAAAATAGTATCCACTAGGCTTAGAGCTAGGCCGGACTATGGCAGGATAAAGGTTTTCTTCTATAAGCCTAGTACAAGTACAGCCTACGACCAGGCTGTGAAAATAGAACTACTAGACTATGGTGGGCTGGGGGCCGAGAACGTTATCGCACTACTCAATACACTGACAAATCCTGCCACCGGCATACCCTACCCAGTGGACCTCATAGACGAGTATGTGAGGCTAGAGTCTCATACATTAGAGCTACTAAGGAGAAAGGTAGCCTCTATGTTAGCCTCTTTAGGAGGAGATACGCTAACCGTCCTAGGCCATACCAACCCCGAGAAAAGATACCTAGTAGAATAGTCCTTAAGGCCTCTTGAGGCCCTTTATCTCGTCTATCCTTAATAGTATGGGCCTTCTAAGAGGGTTCATGAGGCCTGCTATAAAGAATTCCCTGCTGGCTAGCATCGCAAGTGATGACTCGCTAAGTCTACCCAAGTCGAGATAGCCTGAGAGCTCCTGTAGGTCACCAGTAGCCTGAAGCCTTGAGAAGAATACTGTGCCAAGGTTGCTCCTAATCCCTGGTCTTATATCCCTTGCTATCCTCTGGCTAGCAACAACTAGAAAGTAGCCCCACTTCCTACCCTCACGAGCGATAGTCTCAAGCTCTTTACCCGCCATACCACAGTACTCGCAGGCATAGTTCTGAGCCTCATCGACAACTATGCCTAACTGTAGCCCTGCGTACTGGCCGTCTGCCTCGAAGATTCTCTTCCACCCCTCCCTAGCTATTATTGATACGATTGATCTTTTCACCTCAATCTCCTGCTCGCTACTCAAGTCTACGACCACTATGCCCTCCCTCTTGGCTAGCTCTATGATCTCTGTTGGACTTATCGTACGATTCTCCATGCGGGTGAGCACGTAGTCTGGTATGTAGTTTTCAGCCAAGAATTTCAACTTGATAATAGTAGTATCTCTACCTCCAAGCCTACTAGTCACATTAATTAATGTCTCTATAAAGTCTCTTTTACTCCAGGTGGGCCTATTCTTATGCTGCTCCTTTTCCACATAACCTACCAAGGACTTAGGCTTACCCTTAGCTGTTCTCGCCTCCTTTTCTACTGGAGTAATCAGACTCCTAAGACAATCCTCTACCGTACTAGCTTTGCCGGATACCAGCATATCATGACATATCACGGCTGCCTCGACATAATCTCTTAAATTACCGGAGACGCCCATGAGTTCTGAAAGGAGCTGGCCAAGAACTATAACCGGTATTTTAATCCTTGACGCAGGCACTACTGGTATATTCTCTCTGGATGCTGCTGGAGCATAATCTACACCAGTATGGTCAAATATGATGAAGCTATAGCCTCTCTTAGCAGCCGTTGTAACTAAGCCTGCCACGAGCCTACTCTTACCAGTGCCGGTAGCCCCAAACACGCCTACATGGTATGGGAGCCAGTACGGATCTAGGGGTAGCCTCCAACCCGTATACTTATGGTTGCCAACATGTATTGGTGTTTTCACAGCCAAGTACTTGGTGAAAACCTCTGCATCCCTTACCTTGTAAACCCTGCTAGATGGGTGAGGAGCGTAGGTATTGGCTGTAAAGCCTTGGCCTCCACAAAGCTCTCTCTCATCACAGAATGCGCCATAGATCTCTATGTAGGCATTCGAGAAGGGCATGACAAGGTCTCTGGTGAGGGCCTCGGGGTACTCTACGTAGATGTTGTGGGCTCCCTGTCTTAGAAACGGCTCGTGCCTGGTAATCCATCTAATAACGCCAAACATGTAATAGCCCTTAAGGGTCTCATCAACTATTATGGCTAGATCCTCTTCTCTAACATTAACCTCTACGTCCCTTCTTAGAAGGATAGGTGCTAGTGAGCTACTAGACCTGCTTAGTACAACACCTATCTCTACACCAATACTAGTAGGGTCTATAGGCAAGTTTTCCACCAGCTTCCTAGTATGAGGTACCTAAATGCCAAATAATACTACATAAAACTCCTCTATAATTAGAGCTGCTTAGCGGAAAGTTACTTATGCCCCGCTGCACCTAGAAGCCTACTAGGGTTTGGAGGCAATGCCGAAGAAGAGGCAGAATAGGGGTAGACATAAGGGCTCTAAAGGCCATGTAGACTACGTACACTGTGATAACTGTGGACGACTCATACCCAAGGATAAAGCTATATGCGTAACTAGATGGTATACGCCAGTAGACCCGCAACTAGCACGCGAACTTGAAAAGAAAGGTGCAATAATAATGAAGTACCCAGTAACTAAATGCTATTGCGTAAGCTGCGCAATACATTATGGCATTGTCAAGGTGAGGCCAGAGCATGAGAGAAAGGTGATTAAAGGCCCAGTAATCTAGCCTTGAGGGCTCTACGACTAGTTTTTAAGCCTACTAGTCTCCTAGGATCGAGAAGTAGGTATGACTGACCTGAGAGGCCTAGCCTGCTCTGAAGCTTACCTGTTCTTAGTATATACGAGGGGGGCTTGCCCACCCCCTGCGAACCCTCTCTCACTCGCTAGCCAGGGTAAGAGATTAGATGTTGCCGCAAGGATTATCGCAGCAGCATACGGTACAGGGGTCCTTAGACCCCCGGAGGCTGTATTCATATACGTCGATGACTGGCCTAAAAGGACATGCATGGTGAGGATAACAAGAGAGGATCTAAACCTAGAGGGGGCCAATGTTTACGAGATACATGCCGCAACAATACTGATAAGGCTGCTTAGGTCTGGTAGGGAGAGGGTAGTTCATGACATAGGGTTTAGGGATGCAGTAAACGTTATTGCAGAATCCTATAAAGCGGCACCTGTAGTCCTAGCAGAGAATGGTAAGGACATAACAATGTTTTTGAGAGAGAAGCCAAAGAGAGTATTATATATACTTGGAGGGGCCGTAGACCCGCCGAGAGATTCTATCAGAGGGCTACCAGCCTATAGCATTGGGCCTCGCTCGTACCTGGCAAGCCATGTCGTAGCCTTTATTGTGCTATTACATAATATTAAATATTTGGAGGAACAAATACTAGATGCACACGACCGTGATGATGGTTAAAAGCGGCTAGCCCTCTCGCGGGGCGATGAGCTGAGCCAGGCTGCTGAGTAACTCTTCCTAGTACTTCTTAGCCAGCCTCATCCAGGCTACTGCCGGTCTTCCACAGACAGGGCACTTTGCATTAGGCTTCTCTCTGGTATCTACTGGTGTTCCTAGGGCACCAGCCTCAGTGATCTCCTCCATTCTTAGCCCGCACTCCTCCCTACCGCACCATGGCACCTCTACTATGCCTCTCTCTTCTTGCAGTATTCTCTTAGCTTCCTCTAAACTCTCAACTCTCCTTATCCTTGCCTTGAGCCATTCATAGGCTCTCCTCGACAGATTGTCCATGATTTCCTTATCTAGTAAGCTCCTAACATAATTCTTCAGCTCGCTCCTCGAAACAGTCTTCTTCTCCAACGTATCCCTCCTTACAACAACGATAGTATCTTCTTCGAGCTCCTTAGAGCCTATTTCAAGCCTAATAGGTACACCCTTAGCCTCCCACTCATAGAATTTCCTGCCTGGCCTTACATCCTCACGCCAGTCGACCTTAACCCTTATACCATCCTTTTTAAGCTCCTCCTCAACCTCGCTAACGTACTTCCTATGAGCTTCCCTCTCCTTCTCCGGCACTGGTATAGGTACTATCACCACCTGGATTGGCGCAACCTCGGGTGGGATCACTGCACCATGGTCGTCTCCGTGAATTGAGATTATGGTTGCAACTATCCTATCCGAGATCCCATAGCTTGTCTGCCATGCATAGTCTAGGCTTTCATCCCTTAATTGTATTCTGACCTCGAAGGGTATCGTAAAGTTCTGGCCTAGGTGATGCACGGTCCCTATCTGTAGAACCCTACCATCGGGTAGGATGGTGTCGAACGCTATAGTATATACGGCTCCAGCAAACTTGTCCCATTCAGGCCTACGGCTAATAACATATGGTATTCCAAGCCTATCGAAGATCTTCTTGTAGAGTTCTATAGCCTCCCCCACCTGTCTATCAGCGTCCTCGAAGCTGTCATGAACAGTATGGGCTTCTTTAAACGTTGTCACCTCACGCAACCTTATGAGGGGCCTTGTAGCCTTAGTCTCATAGCGGAATATACTTACGATCTGATAATACTTCTTTGGTAGATCTCTATAGCTTTTTATCCAAAAACTCTCCATGTACGATATCGACGTCTCGCTTGTAGGTCTCAGAGCCAATTTTACGTCAAGCTCCTCTCTCCCCCCATGCGTTACCCAGTAAACTTCTGCCTCAAACCCACGTATGTGCTCGCTCTCCTTCCTAAGAAGAGTCTCCGGGATTAGGAGAGGGAATAAGACCTCCTCATGCCCATAAGGATCTAGGACGCTACGTATAAGCTCTATAACCCTTTTCCTTATCTGAAAGCCGTAGGGGAGCCAGACACCCATACCCTTCACAGGGTATCTACCATAGTCGTAGATCTCGGCTTGCTCGAGTACCCAGTCAAACCACTTAGAATACTCCTCGCTCCAGCGTTTTCTCTCGGGCTGAGACGCCACCATCTACACCCCTGCCACGCATAGGTGTCTTCCTAAGAACATATATTGTTTTACAACTTAGCGTGCATCTAGAGGGACAACCTCCCCTCTAAGACTAGCAACCCACGCTTTATTGTCTTAGAGCCTCAAAGAAAGCGTTATTCATATACACTTATGCATGATCCTGCTTGCTACTTACCAAAGACTTCCTCCTGTTTTTCTCATCCCCTCCTTCATGTGCACGTACCTCGCAAGAAGGATTCCAGCAATATCCTCGATAAGCCATTCACCGTGTTTGCCTCGCATACCGTGGCAGCATCCATTAAACTTTACCCTTCACGATATACTTCCTAATGGTATGGCCTTAGACGAGCCTAAGGACGATCATAATGGCTTCCATAC
>JBEVCE010000089.1:0-6260 GCA_040514295.1 Pyrodictiaceae archaeon
TATTCCCGGATTAGCTCGGGTGGACAGGGGCATATGCAGGCACTCGATTATGCTCTGCTTGCTGTACTAGCTATATTAGTGGCAGGGCATATAGGTATATTGTTTATTGCTGACTTGAACCGATTCCTCGTGGCTGAGAATATTGTATTAGCACTACTCTACATAGTTGGCGCAATAGGCGTGGTGAAGGGGCTTCGCTGGGGCTATGCATTAGTGACCGTGGTCGCGCTTTTCAGCGCTGGCAGGGTTTCCCGTAGCATAGTGGGCTTGGGAGGAGAGATAGGCGAGCTAGCTATACAACATATACCGTTACTAGCGCTCGACCTAGTTGCTGGCCTATTAGCCTTCGCAGCCATCTATTAGCTCGTGACGATCCGATATAGCCGGGATCGATGCCATGAACTGCGACCCTCTACTCAAAATACTCTACAGGTTTATGCCTGCAAAAGCATATGCTGGGCTGGCCCGTAGGCCTAGAGGCACCCGCCTCGTAATCGATATAGGGAGCGGGGCAGGAGGCCTTGGAGAAGCCCTTGCCGAGCAAGGGGGCCTCGCAGAGTACGTGGTAGTGGATCCTGACGAGTGCCTCCTAGACCTAGCACCGAGGACTGCATGGAGCCATTTGGTCCAGGGGGTAGCGGAGCATCTCCCCCTTCGCACGGGTATTGCCGCTGTCGCCGTCATGCATGACGCGCTACACCATGTGGAGGAGCCGGAGAAGGCTCTCAGAGAAGCAGCCCGTGTTGCACACTGCATAGCTATAAGTGATGTAGATCCTCGGAGCCATGTCGGGAGACTCGTGGCCCTCCTCGAAAAGCTGCTACATTACCCCGCCAAGTTCCTGGAGCCAGCTAGGGTCTCGGCAATGTTGGGCTCAGAGGGGCTAGCAACTATAGTTGAAGAGGGGCGCCACGGTAGCTACGTGGTGAGGGGCTGTAGGGACGGGGCACCTCAGCCTTGAAACACCTCCTCATAGCCCCATCTATCGCCGGGGCTCTCTCTAGGGTTCACGGCCCTCTTCATCGGCTCCTTCTCTCCCTTATCCTAGCTACCTTGTTCCTCCACGAAGCGCCTCTATAACCATAGTGGCTGGCCGCGAAGTAGAGCAACATCGCTGCAAGCCCTATGAGTAGCCACGCATAGATAGCCGCTATTTTGCTAAGCAGCCCACTTAGGCCAGCGAGCGCGGCTAGCCACACATAGTCTATCCAGACATGTGATGAATACATGGCTATGAACCCTGTTGCGCCGTTGCGGGCTGCTCCCCGTATAAGGGGGAGCCCAATCGTTATCCACCATGCTAGGAAGTATGGATTTCCTCCAGTAAATAGTGTCCCCGCTATTACTGCCTCGAGCGGAGAAGAGCCCAGTGACAACGAGTTGCCGAGATGAATGTCTCCCCGCTGTAGTATATTCACGGCCGATGCTATTAGCCGGCTGCGAAGTAAATAGCTAGCTCCAACGTCTGCGGTGCCTCTGGAACTCAAAAGAGAATTGTAAGGAGGATGATGGGACGTGGCTGGGAGGGCTGTGAGGGGTTTAGAGCCTGGTAAAGAGCTGGGTATTTGTGACGAGCATTCCCTCCTAGGAGCGTATTTATAGTGTTTACATGGAGTACTTAGTGCGGGTGGAGTTGGGGTTGGGGCTGAGAGGTACTCGGTTGTGGCTGGGAGGTGGCTTGGCGGGAGGAGCCCTATCCACAGGATAGTTGTGGCCCTATTGGTTGTCGCGCTCGCGGCCTCTGCTTATGCGTGGATAGAGTGTAGGGAGGAGAATAGGCGGCTCGTAGAGAGCATCTATTATCCCCTGGACTCTGTACTAGTGCTCTCCGGTATGGCGGATTTCCTCGAGTACTCTATCGGGCACGGTGCCGCGAATGCTTGTCTGAGGCTTCAGCTAATCCGCTTCCGGGATCACGCGGGTTTCCTCAGCAAGGTCTTCTCGGGGCTATACGGCTTAACGCATGAGAAGAAGTACGACCTCCTATACACGGCTACGGAGACCCTATACGACTTCCTCATCGATGTCTCAAACGACGAGCCTGCCAGGATGAGGGCTAGGGTAAAGGATAGCCTCGGGACCCTCAAAAGCCTCCAGGAGCTCTTCAAAGAGCTCTCGGAGTATCGGAGACCAGAGGAGATACCCGAGAGCCTGGCGAGAGAGCTCTTCACCGCCTCCCAGGAGCTGAGCTATAAATAGCTTCCCCAGGCCTTGCCGCCTAGGAGCAGCCTTGCTAACGCGTAGAAGCCTTTGCTGAGGAGCCTCCAGAGGGGGTGCCGCTATTGTCTTCGACTCTGGGTGCCACTTAGAGGTTATAGCTAAGGCAACATTATTAGTAAGAGCAGGTAATGATAATATTCCGACATTCTCGTACTCCTTGGAATCATCTAGGAGAACTCTTGCAACTAATGCTCCGGTATTCGAAGCATTACTACCACAACCTAAAAGACAACCTTGGGATAACTCTTGGCCTCCTAACTCATAATATGCGTCACCACGATGTATAGATAAAGAGGCACTATATATTATTAGCGATAAGATCATTTTTATCGCTAAGAAATCTATAAGGAGGCGGGCCCGCCCCCCATAGTTGCCGTATACCTCGTAGACGAGCTCCTTCGCCTCCTATGTCCCAGTATCCTTAGAAGCCTCCTCACCGCCTCATCGCAGGATGCGTAGACCTTCTCGTCAAGAATCTCCTTTATCTATAGGAGATCTTCTTTTTGAAATAACCATCCAAGTGATACTACGGTAGAATGCTAAGACCATTTTACGCTACTATTATTATGTGGAGGAATAGAGTAGATGCTGGGAGGAGTAGAGGAGTCTATGCCGGCTCACTCCAAGCTGCTTTTATCCCTTACTACGAGGAATAGTACTGGACATGGCTGATAGGCTTGTCAACAGCCTTCTTGTTTGCGAGAGAAACTATAGAGGCCTATAGGGCCTCTTTCAACAAGCTTCTTCGTAGGAACCACTAGGGGGATAACAATGCCCTCCCCTAAACAAGCTCAATTAAACCCGGGACCCGTAGTAGCCCTAGTGCCGATTTCCAAACCTTGCTCTTAGAAGGCTCGACTCCCTTAATTTCTACAAGCAAGCCCAGGTACTTAGACGCGAGCTTGCATGTGACAACTATTACGCCTCCATCCTCTATTCCTACACCTTGCTCTATAGCAGCCTCTACTAATACTCGTCCTAGATCATATCCTCCTTCCACGAGAAGTGGCCTTAAACAATAAGCCTCCAACCTGGATAATAACGTTGACCTATAGAGCCAGGGGTGCATAGATCGATGTTAAACCATAGTGGGCATAGGCTAGTTGCTGCATCTTCTCTTGATGAGCCAGCAACCTACAGCAAGGTCTAGTGCTACTATTGCTACTATGTTCAGCCTCCCTGCCAGCTTTATCATTAACCCTTAATGTTCTTGGAGCTCTTATGAGCCTAGCAATACTCCCATCAGCCAGCAGTGCTCCTCAACCTATGCCGCCCGCATGCTATTTCGTCGTAGAAGTCTCCCGCTCATAACTCTCGTCAGCCTCCCCTCTTCTACTGCAACAGCTCCATTGACAACTACATATTCTATTCCCTTTGGGTAACTATGTGGATTCTCGAATGTAGCAGTATCACGTATGTAATAGTAGTCGAACACAACTATGTCAGCTTTCATACCCGGCCTTATCAACCCCCTATCCCATAGTCTAAGCTTTCGTGCAGGCAGGCTAGTCATCTTTCTAATCGCTTCCGGTAGGCTGATCGTCTTTAGCTCTTTTACGTACCTCGCTATAACACGTGGGAATGTGCCATAGCTCCTTGGGTGCGGTCTACCTTTACCGTAACGCTGTACAGAACCATCACTACCAATCGCCACGAATGGCGAGCTGATAGCGTCTATGACGTCTCCCTCGTGTAGTGTGTGATATATAGCGGTAGTCTGCCCCTTATCATCTACTAGCAGTCTCACGATAGCCTCTACAGGGTCTACTCCCCACTCCTTTGCTAGTTCTTCGATGCTCTTTCCCTCAGCCTCCGGATGTGTCATTGACAAGGCTATTACTACCTGATCCCATCCAATGATCCTCCCTGTAGACTTCCAGGCTTCTTCCATTTCCCTACGCAGTCTACTTAGCGACTCTATCTCGGTTAGCCTTTCAACAAGCTTTGATACCCCTCCCTCCCGCATGTGTGGTGGTAGGAGTATGGATAGTGACGTTGACGTTGCTGTATAGGGGTAGGCATCTGCCGACGCATCATAGCCCAGCGAAACATAGTATTCTATGAGCTGTAGGGCCCTCCGGACAAGACCCCAAGCAGGCTTCCCCACGGCCTTGAGGTGCGATACCTCTACGGGGCATCCAGACTCCAACCCTATTTTCACAGCCTCGGTGATCGAGTCCAATAGTTTTATGCCTTCATTCCTCATATGTGTAGCATATATCCCGCCATACTGTGCTACGACACGACACAACTCAATGATCTCATACGTATCAGCATAGTTTTGTGGAGTATATATCAGCCCTGTTGACAATCCAAAAGCGCCAGCCCTCATAGCCTCTTCAACAGCCTGCTTCATCTCCTCCAACTGCCTCTCACTAGGCTTCACATCCTCAAAGCCTAGAACAGAGCTTCGGACAGCACCGAACCCAACTAAGGTTGCAACATTAACCTTCTTGGGTGTAGAGTCTAGTCTCTCAAGATACTCGCCGAAGTCCTTCCAGTTAATATTCACCTCAGGATACAGGGCTTGATACCTCTCAATAAGCTCCTTATTCTCCTCGGACAAGGGAGCGGGGGATGAGCCACAATTACCTACAACCAGTGTAGTGACTCCCTGCAGTACGTAATTGTCTGCTGTAGGTATAGCGAGAAGCGATACATCGCTATGGTTGTGTATGTCTATGAAGCCAGGGGCAACATAGAGTCCTGACGCATCAATAACTCTCTCGGCCTTAGCCCCAGAGAGATCCCCTATCCTAGTTATTGTATCACCTCTAATACCAATATCGGCGCGGAAGGGTGGTGACCCGGTTCCGTCCAGTATTATGCCGTTCCTTATAATCAGGTCGTACTCCAATGCCGCTACACCTGAGAGCAACATACCCACTTAATAGGCCTATAACCTTAATTTCTAGCATCGATTAAACACTGTAAATAAGTGTTGCAGGGAAGACTAAGAGAGATCCTCTTAGCGGGCTAGGCCTTATCCTCTCAGCCATGTAGCATTAACGGTATGCAGCCAGTAAACTAGGTACAGCTACCCGAGGAGCCATACGAGGACAAATGCTTGGCTTCGACCAAGTCTATGAGGCGATTACAAGAACAGCCATAGATGTGGGATTCGATGCATACTCGGGATACGGCCTAGTAGACGCCTACACGGCCGTAGAATATGCTTTAAACATACCATAGGAGGACCATACACCCCTCTCTCCCCTCCTCCTTCGCAACAAGCCTTAAAGCTGCACGAGGCCTCCACGGCTGGAAGAAGAACCCGACTGTTTTCCTCATTAGGCATATAGGAGTTATAGGGGTTTTCACCGTATATAGCGATAACCAGATATATATCTTATAATGTATAAAGTCGGTATGTAAAGTATAAAATCAACTAGTAGTACTCATGCTCAAACACAGCACTAGTACTAGAGAGGTGGAAACGTGGACGCCATCGAGGCACTATTAACGCGGAGAAGTATACGTAGGTTTAAGCCAGACCCCGTCCCCTTGGAGCTTGTTTTAAAATTAATCGATATAGCTAGGTATGCTCCAAGTGCTAGGAATAGCCAGCCATGGAGATTCATTATTGTTGATGATCCAAGTATCAAGGAGAAGCTATCACGGATCCATGGAGGGGCAAAACCCCTAATGAATGCCCCGCTAGGTATTGTAGTAGCATGTGTTAAGGATGAATCACCTATCTCCTACCTACTGGATTGCGCTAATGCCACAATATATTTCATGCTGGCGGCCCACGCGCATGGGCTAGGAACTGTATGGATACAGACTCTGAGAAACATAGACGAGATAAGAGAGATTCTCTCGATCCCGGAAAACGTTATACCAGCCGCGATACTGGCACTAGGCTATCCAGATGAAAAACCATTCCCCAAGCCTAGAAAACCAGTTGAGGAAATAACCTTCCGTAATAAGTATGGTGAAAAGATTAGGGTGCTTAATGGTAGCAGGAATTAGGGCTTGATCCCGAATTAAGGTATAGCATGCTGAGATGCTGTGCAGTAGCTTTAGCTGCCCTCCCCAAC
>JBEVCE010000090.1:0-3206 GCA_040514295.1 Pyrodictiaceae archaeon
AGCTAAGCATTCAGAGTACTCCTTGAGGTGTATGTAGCTATGGCTTTAAATATAGCAGTATTAGTAAAGGCATCTATAGATCCCAATATGATGAGGACGGATCCTAGCGGCAGGATATTGCTCGAGGAGATGCCTATAGCAATAAGCGAGTATGACAAGAATGCTATAGAAGCTGCAGTCCAGTTAAAGGAAAAACATGGTGGTAAGGTAGTCATCTTCTCAGCCCTTACATGGCATCCCCTAGAAAAACGTAGGAAGGAGTTTGAGCAAGTAATTAGAGAGGCGCTAGCCATGGGTGGCGATGAAGCCCATGTAATAGTTGACGAGAAACTCATACCAGGCGACCCTCATTCAACCTCGAAGGCGCTAGCAGCTTTGATTAAGAAGCTCGGTGATTTCGATATAATAATAACAGGTGAAGCATCTATGGATATGGTTTCGTCTCAGATAGCAGCACGTATAGCGGAATTGTTAGGAATACCAGCAATAACCTTTGTACGCTCCATAGAGCTTACGAGTGATGGTATAAAGGCTGTAAGGGATTTAGAGGATAGGCTTGAGACTGTAGAGGCAAAGACACCAGTGGTTATAAGTGTTACGGGCGAGATAAATAAGCCTAGAATACCAACATTGCTACAAATAAGGAGAGCCTTTGCCAAGCCGTTAAAAACATACACGCTAGCCGACCTAGGCATCACTATTGAAAGAAAGATGAACATGGAGTCTATAGAAGCTATAGTAGTTAAGAGGAAGAATATAGTCTATGAAGGTGACAACTTAGAAGAGATAGCTGAGAAAATAGTATCTCATTTAATTGAAGAAGGTATTTTAAGGGTTTAACTCTAAGGAGAAACATGGGTGAATGATATGAAGCTCCTATTCTTCGCTGAAAACCCAGGACAATTAGCCGATGGGGCAGGCCTTATAAGTCATCTATCTAAGGTTAGCGGTGAGGTAGAAGCCTATGCGCTAGTACTAGGTGAGCCTAAAGAGCATAACTACAAACAATTCAAGAAAATATATTATGTTCTAGTCGAGAGGTTTACGCCGGAAGAGGCAGCAATTATTCTCGATAATTTATATAGTCAGCTTTCTCCAGACTTAGTGGCAGCACCAGCAACTAAAAACGGTAACGACATAGTTGCCCGTATTTCAGCAAGGCATGATATACCAATGGTCACAGAGGCCATAGAAATCGAGAAGATAGATGGAGGGTTTAAGCTAGTAAGACAAATTCTTGCTGGTAGAGCAAAAGCCGTGTATACTGCCCCAGCCCCGGTTGCCCTTACTATTCCGCTAAAGAAGTTTGAAGCAGAGAACTTGGAGACGGGAGCAGAGGTAGAGGAAGTAAAGCCGCCGGCAACGGCTAGGACAAAGATAGTTGAGGTTAAGGAGAAGATTAGGGAGGCTGTCAACATAGAGGAGGCAGAGGTTGTTGTGGGTGTCGGTAGAGGATTCAAAAAGAAAGAGGACTTAAGACTCGCAGAGGAGCTTGCAGAGTACCTAAATGGCACGGTAGGCTGTACAAGGCCCATAGCTGCAGACTATGGCTGGTTAAGCGAGGATAGATGGATAGGTATCTCTGGTAAGAAAATCAGGCCGAAACTATACCTGGCTATAGGAATCTCGGGTGCTCCACAGCATATGGCAGCGGTTATGGACGCTAAAGTGATAGTAGCCGTAAATAAGGATAAGAATGCACCAGTATTCCAGTATGCAGACTATGGTGTTGTGGCCGACCTCTATAAGTTCGTCCCAATACTAATAGAGAAGATTAAAGAAAGACTTGGGGGGAAGTAACGTTTTGTATGTCTCATCATTTATTCTACAAAGTCTAATATCAAGCCTAATAGCCTTCTTAGTCTTTTAATTAAAAGGGCTAATAGGAGAGCTCAGGAACCCCCAATATAAATTAGAGGACGTCTCGTAATAGAAAGCTTATGGGGTGAATTATTGAGTATTAGTAGCTTGAATATACCATGTATAATAGATTTCCATGTACATATGCCTGGCCAGCTTTCTAGAAATAGAAGTATAGATCCAGCTAATAATGCGAAAGCATTGTTAAGGGAAATGAATAAGCTGGGAGTATGTAAGGCTGTTCTAATAGCTATCGAGACTAATGTGGACGTGTTCAAGTACGAAGTAAGTAAGGAAAAGATATATAAGGGTCTTGAGGAACTTGTTGCTGAGGGTTATTTAGCCCTACCAGGTTATTTATCTAAGTTTCTTGAAGACCTTGACGAATTCTATGAAGAGCATTTGAATTTATTGAAAATAGCGCATACCCCTAGCGAGATAGTAATGGAGATTGCTAGAGACTATGGCGATGGTAGAATATTACCGGTTATCGCCCCCGATCTTAACCAGCCACGTAAGACTATTATTGAGCGAACAGCAAGGCTCCTCAAGGAGGGAGCCTTAGGCATTAAGCTACTGCCTACGATAAACTTCATTAAAGGCAAGCATAAGGAGATTCTCGAGGATCTAGCTGAGCTATTATTAAGCTATAACGGCTTATTGATAATTCATACTGGATGTGATCCAGGCATATGGGAGCTTCCCTATTTTTGTAAAGGGGCTCGTCCACAGAGGTTCGAGTGGCTCATCAGAAAGTATCGTGACCTAATAATAGTTCTTGCCCATATGGGAGCCTATAGTGCTCTAAAGCCTGGCATCTTCGTACATGAAGCCATTGAATTAGTAAAGAGATATGATAATGTCTATGGCGATACAGCAGCGCTAGACAGAAACATTATTGAGTATATAGTCTCGCATGTAGGAGCTGGGAGAATTCTGTTTGGGAGCGATTATCCCGTGGTTGTCGGCGCATCATGGCATAGTCTCGTTGGGGAGATTTTATCGGCTAAGATTAGTTCACAGGATAAGGAAAAAATACTATACTTTAATGCAAGAGATGTTCTAAGGGCTATTGGTAGAGATAAACCCTAATACATCATTATTGTGGGGGTGCTTGTTTTGGACTAACCTACACTCTTCAATAGTACTTCTAGTTCTCTTTTAAATAAATCCGGTCTCTCAAGATAATTAGCGTGTCCTACCCCCTCTACCTCTATCAACTTGGCAGCGGTTATTGAGGCCAGCCTCTTCATCTCTTCGCCCGAGACTATATCGTCCCTTGTCCCCCACATTATCGTTATTTTGAGCCCCCGTAGCCTTTTTAGCAACTCCTCTTTAATATTAGC
>JBEVCE010000090.1:3216-4419 GCA_040514295.1 Pyrodictiaceae archaeon
TGGGGCAAGAAGTAAGAGTCCTTTAACCTTACCAATATTATTTATGCTATATTTTAGTGCAAAATATCCTCCAAGACTTGCTCCGACCAGTATTCCATTGTCTTTCAGATAACGGCTCATTATTTCGTCCATGAGTCCTAGTATCTTATTTTCGTCTCTTGTTTGAGGCACTGTTCTAGTCTTCTTCCCATAGGGCATGTCTGGTGCTATGTAAAGTCTTCGCTTCTCTCGGAGCATTGCGAAAACATTCGTCTGCTCCCAGACATCGCCGGTGAATGAGTAGCCGTGGAGAAAGAAGACCCCAGGTAGGTCTCCAAAGGTATAGCGTGCCACGTAAACTCTGAACCCTGTTATTTCAACGATAAAGGGCATAATCTTTTACCCCCTCTTCCTCGTAGCCTTCTCCACTCCTCTTACTAGGTTCTCGAGAACTTGGTAAGCCTCCTCTGGGACACTGTTAAGGTTTATTGAGAGTGGTGTGACCGCGACGCATCCCTCAACAACGACACTATAGACGTCTGTTCCCGGCTCGGGCTTAATGGGTAAGGTTTGTAGCCAGTAGTAGGGCCTACCCCTGGTATCAAGCCTTTGCTCGAAGAGGGCTCTCCACCTCTTTGTAGCTGCCCTTACCACTCTTATACAGTTCCGGATGTTTTCTTTTGAGGGAAAGTTTACAGAGAGGAGATCTACTCCTCTTGGGAGACCGTTTTCAAGAATCTTCATGGTTAGGTTTTTCGCTATGTTCTTAATAGTAGAAGCTAGTACTGGGTTATCGAACTCGTCAAAGCTTTGCACGTCAGCAGAGAATGCTATTGCAGGAATATTGTTTAATGCGGCCTCTATCGCTACAGCTATGGTCCCACTATAGAATATGTGCTGTAGGCTTAGGTTCTCACCAACATTGACCCCTGACAGTACTATGTTAGGTTTAAAGCCGTGTACAGCCATGGCTAAATAGAGCGAGTCTATCGGTGATCCATCAGTAACGTAGACTGGATACCCTAGGTGTGTTGTCTTCATTAGTCGAAGCGGCTTGTTGAAAGATATGGTATGGGCTATGGCGCTACGGGGTAACTCGGTAGAATATATTCTTGCCTCACCTAGATCCTTTACAGCCTCATATAGGATATATAATCCCTTAGAAATATAACCATCGTCATTAGTTATGAGTATGCGTCTCATCAGCTAGTACACCCTAAGAGA
>JBEVCE010000090.1:4519-22009 GCA_040514295.1 Pyrodictiaceae archaeon
TAATTAATACTCGGCTTTAACCAAGTTATGTTTAAGAATCTTATCGTATAGGGCTAATCCTCATAGCCGTATGTCTTCCTTAGCTCTTTAGCAGCATTCACCATGTTTCGTAGTTTTTGCTTAGCTATACTCCTTGGCAGCCGTTTTAAACCACAGTCTGGATCCACATAGATCTTTTCTGGGGGTAGAATGTCGAGCTTTACTAGTCTCTCTATATCATTTTTTATTTCGTTTACTTCTTCTACCCTAGTAGAATGTACGTCTATGACCCCATAGCCTAGCTCTTTGTTGAAGCCATATTCCTTGAGATACTTCAGTAGCCGGAAATTACTATTCTTGAACTCGAGGTCTAGCTGGTCTACAGGGAACTCTAGCGCATACGGCAGTATCTTTTCTATCCTACCAAAGCATATATGGACTATCTTCTTGGCGTCAACACCTTTTAACATTATCTCTAACGCCTCCTTGACTAGTTCTGCCTCCTCCTTGTAGGGTCTTGTAGAGAGTGCAGGCTCATCCACCTGGATATATCTCGCGCCTCTTCTAACGAACTCTTCTATTTCATTTCTAAGAACTTTGGCCATCGCAATTACTGCTTCCCTACGATCCTTGTAGTGAAGGTCAAAGCTCCAGTCTATCATGGTATAGGGTCCGGTTATTATCGCCTTAACCGGTCTACCTCCACTTATTGACGAGGCGTACTCCCAGTCCATTACAGCCATTGGTCCCATATAGCTTAACTCATCCACGATTACTGGTTTCCTAAAATACACGTTATCAAATATTCTGATCCAGTCTCCTTGCTGGTAGCCATTTATTCTTTCAGCAAAGTATACCACCATATCTTCTCTGGACTGCTCTCCATCACTTAGTATGTCTATGCCAGCCCAGAGGTAATCTTCGATGACGGTCTTTATAGCTGGTCTTATAAGCTTATGGAACTCTTCTTCTCCTATCTCACCACTCTTACGCTTTTTAATGGCGTCTTCGGCTGGCGGTATCTTCGGATAACTTCCCACAACAGTAGTTATAAACGCCTTAGGAAGCTTGTAATTCATGAATGCCCCACCTAAGCCCCGTATCTTATCTGTATCCGGGCCAGATTTCCTCCTTGTGCAAGATATATTGGTTTGCATCTAGTAGTTTACTATATAGTAGAGAGTATACGCTTTCTCCTCGCATAAGCCTTCAAGGGAAGAGTTATGGCCAGTATATTAGCCAATATTGTTGAGAGAGTATTATCACAAGCTAAGAGAGTACTTGTCGAGAAAGAGGATGAGCTAAAGCTAATCCTAGCATCAATGATTGTTGATGGCCATGTGCTTCTAGAGGGTGTTCCAGGCGTAGCTAAGACACTCATGGCTAAAGTTGTTGCAGCAAGTTTTAACCTAAAATTTAGTAGAATACAGTTTACACCCGACCTCCTCCCCTCGGATATTACTGGTATAAAAATCTACAATCCTAAGACAAAGGACTTTGAGATTAGGCTAGGCCCTATTTTTGCTAATATTGTTTTGGCTGATGAGGTTAATCGTGCTAGTCCTCGTACCCAGAGTGCTCTCCTCGAGGCTATGCAGGAGAAGCAGGTTACTATTGAGGGTGAGTCGTGGAGGCTACCAGAACCATTCACGGTGATAGCAACACAAAACCCGATAGAACTTGAAGGAACATTCCCACTACCAGAAGCACAACTAGACAGATTCCTAACAAAAATAGACTCTAAGCCTCCTTCAAAAGAGGGGTTAAAAGAGCTTCTTAAGAGAATTGATGAGATCGAAGACTATGTCTCTAAGCTTAGGCCTGTTGCAACATCCGAAGACATATTAGCTGCTAGGCGTGAGACTAAGAAAGTTCATGTAGACGAATCCATATACGACTATATTACTAGGATAGTGAGTGAAACCCATAACCATCATGCAGTAAGACTAGGTTCCTCGCCTCGAGGGGCCATAGCACTACTAAAGCTTTCAAGGGCTTGGGCCCTAATGGATGGAAGAGACTATGTTATTCCTGACGACGTAAAAAACGTTGCTGTACCAGCTCTCTCTCACAGAATAATTTTGAAGCCAGAATACTCTCTAGATCATAGAGCTTCAATAAGAGTAATAGAGGAGGTTCTTGAACGCGTGCCTGTCCCTAAGCCTTAGGGGGTGTGCAAGCAACTTGGCTAGTGGATATTCTAGAGCCAAGCTCCTAGCACTAATAATGATAGCATCCTCATACTATTACTTTTGGCGTGCAGTGGAGCTAACGGCTTCAAGCAAGCCTTTATTCCTATCATCCATGATTGCACTACTCATAGGCATCATATTGCTGAGCCTAGGTGTTAAGCTCTATCTTAAGCAGCTATCTAACTATGGTAGCTAAGGCTAAGGGTATAGGAGATCTTGGTTAGGAGAGGACATGAGGTAGAAGAACTTAGCACTGGACTAACTATAAGAGGAATTGCATTAGTTCTACTTATGACAGTAATGGTCTTAACCTATATAGTATACGGTGTCATTATTGCCCTCATCTTGCTACTAGTCCTAGCATCGATAGTAATTACAACTTATTATAGAGTTAAGGCCTTTGAAGTAAGCCTTGATAAGGGCTACATAAGAGTAACCAGACTCCTACCTAATAAAGCCATAGCGGGCGAAAAACTTGAGGTAACATTGCTAGTTGAAAATAAATCCCCTTTATTAATAGATAAGCTCATAGTGATGGATACGCCTTCCAACCATATGTATATACTACGTAGTCCAGTAATTCTACTCGACTGGCTTGAACCGGGATCACTAATTAAAAGGAGTTATAGGGTTGTTCCAAGAATAGGGCGAAACGAGTTCGACGATTTAATAGTTAGAGCATGCGACTTTCTCTCCATCTATTGTGCCCAAGCATACTTCAAACAATATAATGTTCTCGAAGTCCTCCCACCCTTTATCCCCTCCCGTCATGCTCTGGCACTTGAAGCAACTATTGCAGCTGGTATGACGGCTTACAAGTACAGGGGGTTAGGCACAATATTCTATGGTATACGCGAATATAGAGCTAATGATCCTTCAAAGCTAATAGACTGGAAGCATAGTCTCAAAACGCTGCTTCAAAAACTATATGTCAAGGAGTTTGAGGCCGAGTCTCCTGCGAACCTGATATTAGTTCTACTTTTTTCAAATAAATCGTTTATGGGCCTTCCCCTCGAGTCGCCATTCGAGAGAATTCTTCTATCATCTCTATCCATACTAAGAGGGATTGTGAGAGGCTATGCTAAGGCGGCACTGCTTATAGCGACACCCTTGCAAGTCCTAGGTACGAGTTATAGAAGTGGCTCTTTTCTACTCAATGAGGCTATGAAGATAGCCTCGTCGGTCACATGGCCCGGCTATGAGGAGGTGTATCTAGAGGCGTCATATAAGCCCCCTGATACTAGAACACTCGTAGCAAGACTTAACAAAGTATTGTCTGGGATACGTGAGAGAACGCAAGTGCTCCTAATATACCATCTTTCAGGCTATGAGTCTCTAGGATCTAGTAGGCAAAGGATTATCGACATGCTATCAAGTATTAATAGGGAACATAAGCTAAGGCTCCTCATAGCATACGGGACTCCAATATCAAGACTCATCAGAAGAGCTATGGATCTTGCAACAAAAATAATGTATGAGGCCAACACTACGGGTGTGACGACATCAATAGCACCATATGATGCTCTGCAGTATCATATCGCAAGGATTATTTACTAGTATGCGCATCATCGAAGGACAAGCTTTACTAGGTTCTTAGCCTAGATAAGTAGTATTCGAGAGAAAAACTTCAGGATAGGAGCCAGAGACCATGGCCATAGCGGCTAGAAGAATCTTACCACTATCTGTACTCATAGTTCTACTCCTAATTATTATGGTAGTTACTTCGATACAAGCCATGGCTAAAGAAGCTGTCGAGGATCCAGATAAGATTGCTAAAGCCTATAAAGAATTATTCGCTAAGACTAGCATGCCTAGTTTTGACGAAATCGTTAAGACGCTCATAGGATTACAAGAGAGCAAGTACAGGAATCTAATGAATAAAACTCCACCTAGGAGAGAGGCAGGAAGCCTAGCTAGCCACACTGTCCTTGAAGGTGGAGTACCGCGTCACCTAACGCCTGTTGGCGATAGGCTTAATGTTAGAAACAGGTATGTAGCCTTAGACCTTCCAGATAAGGAAACGATAATAGCTATAATCCAAAAACTATACGCTCTCTCCAAGAGGATGCACAACGAGTCCTTGAACTACATTAACAATGCTATTAGCCTCCTCAACAACTATCTCTTAACAAGCGATAAAACTTACCTAGAGAAGGCGATACCATATCTTAACGCTATCATGGATGTAGCGGTTAGATTCAGTCAAGCTAGCTTAGCAAGCAACATAAGAACACTCCTCTCGTATCTAGCTTACCCTCAGGAGAATATTGGATACCTGGGTGAGGAAGGCTACAATCAGTCTGGCTATCCCATGCCGACTACCAGAGTAGCCACGGCCCATGCCAATGGCCTTAAACTAGTGGAGGGTATTCTTAAAAAACATTGTAGGTTTATCGTTACTCCCTCAAGCTTCCTAGTAGAGAATTTCACTAATACAACGCTACTAGCCGAGAAGGCTATACTGCTCCAGAAGAGCGGCTGCGATTTAACAGGGCGGGCAGTAGCTAAGCTATTGATGCTAATGAGCCTAGCTAGTCGCATGAGGCTTGAAGAGGCTATGAAAACCCTAAGCAATTATGGTCTAGCTCTCACTAAGGCTGAGATTGAGAAGCTAAGGAGGCTGGGCCTAATAATTCCGCTAAAACAAGGCTTAGGCTACATAATTATGTATGACTTGTTCGGGCTTCAGGGAGTAGAAAGATTTGGGATACTTCCAGCTGAACCGTGGAGGAGGGTAAGCCCACTAAACGTTTCTATGGGAACACTATACCCCCAGCTAGCGAAGGTAGCTGAAAAGAGTATTAATAGTGGGCCTGCCATCGAGTCTCTAAGCCTGTACCGTAGTAAATATCAAAGGCTAGCTAGACAGATATCCAGCCTCGCACTCCCTACACTAGCAGTCTTTGCGATGATAGCGATTGTTCTAGGAGCATCAGCGCCCATAGCTATGGCAGAGCTAGCTCCAAGGCTCAAGGCTTATACTAAAGGATCTAAGTCCCTGGAGGAGCGCATGCCAGCCCCATTTGTTACCATGCCCGGCTTTTCCCTTCCTTCAGGAGCACGGGGCCTCATAATAGCAGCTTACTGGAGAGTCACACATGCGTTATCAAGGGTCGTGCCCCAAGGTGTCTCAGAGACGCATAGAGAATATCTTGTTAGAGTGAAAAATATCCTTAGAAAAGAAAATTATAATCTTTATGAGAAACTAACAAGCCTTTACGAGATAGCCAGGTTTGGTGGAAGAGAGCCGCCCAAGGAGGACGCCGAGGTAGCTCAAGGCCTTGCCTCAAGAATCATCAAGAACGGAATAAGCATCAAGAAGAAGTAGAAGGGTATGACGGAATATGCCCTTAGGCTATAGACTAGCTAGGCTAATATTCTTAATACTTCTCTTATACTATTATACAATTTTGCTGGGTCATGGAATTTTCGGCTTAGGGCTTGAACAGTTATTAGCACTTATAGCACTCATATCCATAGCCATAGATATAGCTATAGGGCACTGGCTTCCCCTCATAGTCTGGATAACCATAACCCCATACCTTGTAATACCTCGTATTGCTGGAGAGACTATACTTTTCTCCCTCATACTCATCTCAATGGTATTAGCCTCCTTGGCTAGACCCACTATTCCGGTTATGGCAGGTGAAGAGGCCTTATGGTTGAGGATAGAAGGGTTATTGAAGTTAGTAAGAGAAAGATATTACGCTATCCTAGTTTTCTTAGTCCTCATAACCGTTGGAATCGGACTACTACTAGCCTATATGCTACTAGATAGTAGTCGATATGTAAGGAGTTTTACTATTCTCTTGCTCAATACAGTGCCTGGAAGGATAATAATCTTGTCCTTTGCTAGCACAGTTACCATGATCTTTGTCTATGTATTAGCTAGGCTTCCCCTAGAGCTAAGCAATGATAGTACAAGGCTATCTAAGCTAGCAGAAGAGCTTATTGCTAGTATCCATGGCTTTCAATACCTCCTTATAGGGGGTTTAAGCTATATATCACTATTATCGTTATGGGCTGAGCAGGGTAAGAGCCTCTTAGCCAACCCCCTGGCTAGCATGTTTTTCATAGCATTAATTTCGTTGACAGTATGGCTCATTGCTAGGAAGAGGCCTAGCTTAGAAAAAGCCTCAATAGCCCTTCTCATAGTCCTGGCAACATATATGGCTCTTTATAAGCCTATAGGACTAGTCTACAGTATACTAGGAATAGGATACGATACGCCCCTAGACCCCTCCATGGCGATGCTACAAGATGAGTTAATAAGGCTTTATGATATACTGGTCTTGACACTGAAGTACATAGGGTTTTTGGGATGAAAGTGAACATGGATGTTATCTTGGTAAGCTTACTCCTTGCTTTATCCCTCTACTTTCTTATAATAGCATTATACTATATGGTAGTTGGGCTACCTGCTGCCTCTATAACAGCAGCCATAATAGGCATTATCCTGTTATTTGCGTCGCTCTACGTGTTCACAGTATCACGTATGCTGATTACTAGGAGAGGGGCAGGGACCTAGCCATGTCATTCCTTAAACTTATAGCTCTTATCATAATGCTAGCCTTAGCACCTATGACTATCTATGCTCTGCTATGGCTAGCAGACTACATGCTACCACCATTATACTATTCAGGAAGCGCTCCAACAAATCCAACATTAGAGGGTAGTTTATGGTTAAACGTGATGCTTGAAAAGGAAAACTACACAGTCATCCATATAGCTAATTGGAGTAGTAGCATAATAGCTGGCATGCTTAAAAGCTACAATGTAGACCGTGTACTTATACTTGTTATTGCGCCCGAGAAGCCCTATACTTGTGATGAGGCTAAAAGGCTTCTAGATCTAGCTAGAGGTTTTAGGGAGGCTCTACTAGTTGTTGCTTCGGAGGATATCATAGCTAATAGCCTACTAACCTGTATTGGTGTACCAGCAGCTATTACAGGCCAGCCTCTACTCCGGAAAGCTGGCGACTACGAGGAATACCTAGTTCCAGCAGTTTTCAAGCTAAGTGGCAAGAGTTATAGGCTAGTATTAAATTTGGCTTCAAGCATAATAATACTAAGCCAAAAGAATGGATGGAACATGAGCATTGTAGGGGTTTCACTAGATCCTAAAGCCATAGTCGGAGTTAAGGCGTCGAAAACCCTTGGGGAGACAAACATAACCCTTTACATCATAAGCGATAGCTTTCCCTTTACGAACCTAGCTAAGCTTGTGGAGAGAAAGCTGATGGGGCAACCCTATACTTCCCTCATCAATGCTTTACTTGGGGGAGAGTGCAATAGAAGCTGCCTAGTTGTCTTCGATGTATCTAAATATCATACTATAACCGAGATTCTCTCCTCCCCATCCCTTGCATCCAAGTATTCTAGGACTATGGATAGGGCTATAGCCCTCATCGCTAGTAGTATGCATCCAAGCGTATGGCTTCCATTAAGCTCTAGGCTCTTCTCTATGGCATCGGAAAGAATCGTATACTATATTACAAGGGATCCAACAGTATATATGGCTACCTTCTCGGTTCTTCTAATATCCACCTATATTGTTATTAGTAGAATAGCTAGCTCATCTATTTTAAGAAACGCACGGTATCCACCTAACATAGATGAGGCCTTAAGGATGCTAGGGGCTAGATCATCGGAGAGGAAAAGCTAGGCCTTAAACTCGGGTCTCTCCACATATCTAATAAACAGCCCACGCTAGAACCTTAGATCGAGGATTGCTTTCAGTCAGACTCAAAAATAGTCGCTATGGTGCACGGAACTTGTCCTCTGATACACACACCAGGCTTTACACTCGTCTTGGAGATAATGGAAAGACATATTGTATAATAACGGGAGAGCGTGTCTCGAAAAGCCATCCTTGCATAGAGTTTGTTGGAGTGCTAGATGAAGCTGAAGCCTGGTTAGGTTTTGCAGCAAGCTTGGTGCCAGAAAGATTCGAGGAGGTCAAGAAGGACCTTGATTGGATGCAGAGCCTTCTCTTTAGGATAGGCTTTAGCTTATCTGGTGAGTTGTGTGTCGAGGAGAGTGATGTGAAAGAGCTGGAGCGCATAACAGACAAGTATAGTGAGGCGCTAGAGCCACTTTTCACTCTTAATGGCGGGCATCCTGCTGCTGCAGCTATAAGTATTGCACGTACTGTTGTTAGAAGGCTCGAGAGAAGACTTGCAGCCTGCCTAGATAAGGGGGTTTCCTCAGAACATAACCTACTACGGTACATGGCCATTATAAATAGGATGAGTGACGCCCTCTATGCCATGAGTATATGGCTTAACAAGAAGCTAGGCATAAAGGTAAGATTCATTAAGTCGTGTAGATAGTTTTATAATGGCTAAGGACATGCCTTTATACTCTTCCACAAGGGGGCTTTACCCCCTCAAGATACTCTCTTAGGGCAGAGCATGCTTTACATAAAAGCAACAGAGCGTAGTCTCTACTAGCATTATTGTTTTCCACCATAAGCTCAGCTATCTTCTTAACATATTGGCCTGCAGGACTCTTAGCTATAGTTTCAAAAGGAATCATATTACCTCTTACACCTTTCAGATAATTGCTTATAGCGGCAGGAGTTAGGCCTAGCAGTTTAGCAACTCTATATAGCGGCATCCCATACTCTCTTACCAGGAGCAGCGCTACGGCAGATCTTAGCGCAGGAATATATTTCTTTACAACCTCCTCACATGGAGCTTCTAGCATCAATGCTTCCTCCTAATATCAAAATCCTCTTTAAACAACCGTTAATATCTCCTTACCCCGATACTACTAATAATAAATATAGATTCCGTATAATTGGGTGGAGGCCTCGATTAGGCTTAGAATGGAAGGAATTCTATGAGCACGCTACGAGCATCGATAGGGAATCCATTAGTATGGGTATCCCTAGTATCCCGGAGGAGGATGGAATGTGCCTCTATAGCCTCCTAACGTCCTTTTCTATGCTGAGAGGTAGGCCTCGAAAAGTACTTGACCTTGGAGCTGGGATAGGATATTCTACACTGTGGATGGCTAAAGCACTTGAAGACTCTTGCGGAAAAAAGTGTGAAGAGACTGAGCTTGTTGCCGTTGAGCAGGATCCAGGCTATGCCTCTATAGCCTTGAGGCATCTAGGGAAGCTAAAAATGGTAGGAGTTAAGCTAGAGGTTGTTAATATGAAGGCCCAAGACTACCTTAAGAGCCCTCCCCCGTCTTCAGTAGATTTTGCATTCATAGATATATGGGAGCATGAGTACATCGATGTACTTAAGGCCATGGAGGAGAAGCTCGTAGATAATGGCGTAATAGTGTTCCATAACGCCTTTATGCCCTCTCCTCCCAGAGAATTCTTTATGAGAGCTAACACGAGACCATGGCGCTCAATAGTCGTACCCACGAGACTAGGCCTACTAGTAGTCACGAAGACGCAAAGAGCGTGATAAGAATGCTCGTGGGAGTTTTAAGCGATACTCACGACCATATAGAAGAGGCTAGACTTCTAATAAAACTTCTTCTCCGTAGAAACGTCCAGCTAATCATACATTTAGGCGACATAATCTCTCCCTTCACACTTAAATTCATGCTTGAGGAGGCTAAGGGGACTAAGTTCATAGCGGTCTATGGAAATAATTGTGGCGAGAAGCTTCTTCTACGTGAAATAGCTATGGCATATGGTGCTGAAATAAGAGAGCCTCCCCATCTCGTAGAGATTGGTGGCAGGAGAATACTGCTTGTACATGGTTGGCGTGATGCAAATTACACACGCGAGATTGTTTATTCTCTTGCAGCTAGCAGCTCTTATAACATAATACTATATGGGCATACTCACGAACCCGAAATAAAATCCATAGGTAGTACCCTTGTAGCCAATCCAGGTGAGGCATGCGGCTGTCTTACTGGAAGGAAAACGGCACTACTATTAGATATTAACACGCTAAGAGCCAGCACTCTCTCGCTATAACTGGCCATATTTTATCCGTATCTTCTATAAAAAGGCGAACTCCTCGCTTACTCCTACACCCTCTATCAGCATTAGTATTAGCTAATGGGTGCTGATGGTAAGCCTGATAACTAGTTTTCTCCACATTGTGCTCAATGACAGTGTATCCAAGCTTAAGATGGGCTCTCATAGCATTGTTGGCGACATGTAAGTTAGGTGTATTAGCTCAGCCCTTAGGGCCTCTTTTCAGCTGCTAGGAGAAGGGCCAGTTCTGGCTCTTCTCCTTTAATTCATCCTATGGCAAGTAAACTGTCTTTTCACTCTATACATTATTAAGTTAAATTAGTTGAATATGATAAGGCCAATGACCTCCACTACCTCGACGCTAATAATATAACCTATAGAGCCCCACAGAGTAGCTGGCAATTAATCCTCTCCTGCTCTAGGGCCTAAAATCATGATTAATGTTAGATGCATCATTAAGCACGATGCATACGACTTTAGCACCTTCTCCTGATATATGAAGTTTAACCTTCTTCCCTTCTTGATACAGTAGCCCTTGGGCAACTATGTCCTGTATCATATCTTTTAGTGTGGAATTCACTAGGTGTCCTGGAGTAATCTAAGCAACTTTCTTAAAGCATAATGTGTGGGCTTGTAAGGCGACCCGAAGTCTTGTCTTAACGAGTTCACTAATTTCCTTCCATTTCCTAAGACTATGTAGAACTCATGCTAGGGGAGTTATGGCCTAGTGTATGGCCTGGCTAGCTGGCACTAATGTGCTAGTAACTAATAAAAACGAGGCCCTCATTTTACTACTTTATGCCCAGGAATAGCCTAATGACTATATTGCTCCAACGACTATTATAGGCCCTCTATCACCATATCCCGATGGCCCAAAACATGTAAGGATAAGGTTTGGGTTAATTGGCTTCTAGGAGCTTTGGCTAGTATAGAATTTTTCTAAGGCTCTGATATGGTCTCAATGAACCCCTTCCCGTCATAGTGCATGTAGAGCCTTAACATAAAGAATCCTCAAAGCCTCTTTTGGGCGACTTAGCATTATTGTGCCATTGTCTTTAAGACGCCAGATATGGCGTGGATAAGACCCAGAAAAGACTCTTACGAGTCACTTGAGTAGACTGTTCTCCCTCCAACGATGGTCTCCAATACTCTAATCTCTCTAATCTCTGCCGGCTCTATGCTTAAGGGATCTTTATCCACTATGACTAAGTCGGCTAGGCAGCCTGGCTCGAGGCAGCCTAGCCTCCCGTCTTCAAATAACGCGTATGCCGATCCTCTAGTATAAGCCTCAAGGGCCTCACTAACCTTAAGCTTCTCGTGGGGTGTGAGCTCGGCTAGCCTTACCTCTTCGTGAGCTCCGCGTGTAATAGCAGCATATATGGTCTCCCAGGGATTAATAGGCTCTACTGGAGCGTCGGTTGAGAAAGCTATCCGAACACCAGCCTTAACCATTGTCTTGAAGGGATATATCCAACTAGCCCTCTCCTCGCCCAGCCTATTAATAACCCACCAGTCTGTTATCACAAAATGGGGTTGCACTACTATGGGGATACCTAGGCTGGCCATAAGCTTTATCTGCTCAGGCCTAACTACCGAGGCATGTTCTATTCTATGTCTAGCCTTACCAGCGTCCTCTCCAAGCATATTGTACGCTTTAAGGACTATATCTACAGCTTCATCTCCTATAGCGTGAATGGCTGCTTGTAAGCCAAGCCTATGAATTCTTTCTACATACTTCTTTAGTTTACTCTCATCTAGAACTAAGACCCCTCTCGTGGAGGGATCATCGTTGTAGGGTCTACTTAGCCTAGCGGTACGTGCTCCTAGAGTGCCATCAACGAAGAGTTTAACCCCCATTATCTTTAAATAGTCGTCTCCAAAGCCTCGTTGGAGTCCAAGAGCCTCTAGGTAGTCGAGGCTGTCAAGTGTTAGGTATATTCTAAGCCTTAATGGAAGTCTACGCTTACGCCTAACTCTTTCCAAGACCTTTAATATCCTTGGAGAACAAGACACAAACCCAACAGTTGTTACTCCGTGAGAAGCAGTATATGCTAATGCGTTATAAACTAACTCTTCTAGCTCTTCTTCTCTAAATTCTATCTGAGACCTTACATAGTCTGCTGCATCCTCCAAAACTAGGCCTGTAAGTTCCCCTCTTTCATCTCTAACAAAATTAGGATTGTGTGGAGGGCTATCGAGTAGACCAAGCATTTTTAATGCATAGGTGTTCAAAAGCCCAGCGTGCCCACAGATTCTCTCAAGGTAGACAGGCTTATCCGGTACAATATCATCTATATCCCATCTCGTAGGCCATCTTTTCTCCGCGAAAAGTTCCTGGTCCCAGCCTCTACCTAAAATCCATGACCTACCTTTATTACGCTCATAATAGGCCTTCAACTTATCCCTAAGCTCGGCTATAGACTTGACTCCTCTGAGGTCGAGTGAAGATAGATATAAGCCTAATCCATATACATGCATATGGGCATCTATGAAACCGGGAAGGACAATAGCACCCTCTAAGTCGCGTATCCTTCCTTCAAGGAGCTTAGCTATCCTTTCAGCTTTATCATTTGATCCTACGTAGATAACCTCCCCATTATACACTACTAGTGCTTTTTCTACTCTCGGTGGTGAGAACGATACGTATATTTTGGCATTGGTAAGGGCAAAGACATTTTTCAAGACTCTTTCACCGTATAAATAAGGTTTAAGTCGCTTGGCTACTAGTCGGTATGAGACTAGGTCGCTGAGCGCCTAAATTTAGGCTACTAGCCTCTTCTCTACAGTGTTGTTACCCGATAATCGATCCCTTATAGCTTTGTTACGATTCCTGTTTCATCTTATATGCTTAGAGAATAATTACTACGTATACCTCGTCTATTAGGCTTATTATCACGGTCTACTGTAACTCCCGCTTAGTTATTATTTATTTGTTTAAATTATGTCAATCTATTCTGGGCGAGGCTTTGCCTCTTTACGGTTACGCGGGTAGAATAGCAGTAGTTGATCTTAGTAAACAGCAAGTCTTCTACAAGAGTTTACCAGAGAACGTTGCCAGGATGTTCCTAGGTGGCAAGGGCCTATTATACTACTATGGATATAAGCTTATCAAGCCTAGCGTAGACCCGCTGAACCCAGACGAAAATGTATTACTCGTAGCGCCAGGCCTCTTTGCAGGTCTTGCTCCAGCGTCCTCTAAAGTAGGATTTCTAGCCAAGAGCCCCTTGACCAGCATCCTTTGTGATACCTATGCTGGCCAGGTTTTCGCAGGAAAGATGAAGTGGGCAGGCTTCGACCTACTAGTGGTTAAGGGAAGATCCCCAGAGCCCGTATATCTCCACCTAGAGAAGAAGAGAGTTGAAATAAGAACAGCTTCTCACCTCTGGGGGGCTGGGACCTGGGAAGTCTTTCAGTCTATTAGAAGAGAGCTTGGCAGCTCAGTAAGCGTAGCAGCTATAGGGCCTGCTGGAGAGAATAAAGTAAGGTACGCCAATATCATTGTTGATGGTTTTAGGGCTGCGGGTAGATGCGGCTTAGGAGCCGTAATGGGCTCTAAAAACCTTAAGGCCATAAGTGTTAGGGGAGGCATCAAGCCCCCTATCTTCGATGATGCTACACGGAGGAAACTCTACGTGGAGATATATAATAGGATTAAAAACGATGACTATATTAGGTCGTGGGCCAGGTATGGTACTAATAATGCTATCTCCTTGTGCTCCAAGCTATCCATGTGCCCCACAAAGCATTGGGAGAAGCCGTGGATGAGTGATGAAGAGGCCGCGAAACTTTCAGGAGAAAATGTCCTCTCGAGAGAGGTTGAGAGAAAGAAGTACCTTGAATACGCCGGAATACTATGGGGTTGGGGCTGTCCGGTGAAGTGTAGTAAGTTGGTGAGGGTCGGAAAGAAGGGCTATGAGGCTATAATGGTAAAACCTGAGTACGAGAACCTAGCAATGCTTGGTCTTGCACCCTACATTCTAGACCTTGACGAAGTACTTTATCTTGAATGGTTGGTAAACAACTTGGGAATCGATAGTATAAGCTTTGGGGAAACCATTTCATGGCTTATGGAACTTTATGAGAAGGGAGTTTTAAGGAGAGACGAGCTCATAGGCTTAAGGACAGAACCTAGATTCGGTAACAGTGAGGCTGTAAGAGAACTAGCGAAGCTTATAGCTTGGAGAAGAGGGTTTGGCGCGATCTTAGCTGAGGGCGTTAAGAGGGCGGCTGAGATTCTCTCAAAGGGGGAGGAACTGGCAGTACACGTCAAGGGTCTTGAGTCAGCGGCCTGGGATCCTAGGGGTAGAAGGGGTTTCGCTATAAGCTATGCAACTGCAGATGTAGGTGCAAGCCATCTACGCGGCTGGCCTAACCCACATCAGCCTCCAACAGCAGGTCCCGCGGCAGATATGGTTAGGTCTATTATAGAGGATAGGGACTGGAAGGCAGCTCAAGACTCTTTAGGGGTGTGTATATTTGCGTCCTATAAGATAGAGGAGGCCATTGCCATGTTGAAGGCTATTACAGGCTGGGATTACAGCAAAACCGAACTCCTTAAAATAGGATGGAGAACGGAGGCACTAGCAAGAATACATGCAGCACTTGCGGGTAAGGTTCCAGAGGGAGACACGATACCAGCTAAGTGGATGAAACCTATTACCGAGGGACCGTTGAAGGGCAGTAAGGCTGTCTTAAACCAAGACGACTTAAGAAAAGCTATAAGAGAGTTCTATAAGCTTAGAGGCTACCACGAGGAATATGGCATACCACTGCCGGAGACTCTCGAGTTTTTAGGAATAGCGTGGGCTATAGGTGATGCGAAGAGAGCCCTAAACGAGGTCGCTGAAAGAGTTTCCCCTGAAGCTTAACACAGCCTCCAATAGGTGTCGTCAGGAGATGGCTTTATCTATAGAACTTAGAGACGACATTAATATGATCATAGTAGCTCATGGCGAGAATCTCGAGAATGAGATTTTTAACGGGCTTTCGAACCTTTTTTCGATGAGGTATTTACCCTATAAGAAATTATCTAAGATACGAGAACCCTCCATCAATACGCTGGCTAGGATAAAATGGTATAAGTCTAATAAATTCAATGTGAGAGGTTACTCGCTTAGCGAGACTATAGACCACTTTGAGATAGACTCTCCTCCCCCAGTACCCTATTCTAATGAGTCACCATACTTTTTTCTCCTACAGGTGATGGCGAGGCAATATGCCAAGAAAGGCCTTATACTATTTACAGACTCTGTTGCAATCTATGATCCTAGTACGGAAAGAGTTTTACTTGTACTCGGCTTCCCTCATGGAGGTAAGAGTACTATCGCCCTCCTCTCACTAATCCAAGGCCTAATACCCCTCTCAACCGAGAATACGGTCATTGAGGTGGATAGACAAGGTGTTATGAGAATTATTTCTGGAACGCAAGTGCTCGTAGCTGATCCAAAGCTTCTTAAGCATTATAGTATAAAGGTAGAATTGGAGGCCGACGAGACTACTAAGCACGGCTACATGGTGATAAATCTTGCCCGAAGAATAAATATGGATAAATATTTATATAAGCCTGTGAACTGTATATACCTAGTCCATTGCTCATTTTCCTCTAAGGGTGCAAGCTTGGAGCCTCTCGTCGGAAGAAAGATAACTAAGACTTTATGGCACTTTGCATCATCCTTGCTTCGAGGCTTAGACTACTACGAGCCTTACCCTATAGTCGTTAGTGATGGTAGGTTAGATCAGATGATATCAGATAAGCTAAGGCTTGTAGCACAGTATTACTCGGGTAGACTCTATGAGGCATTCGGCTCCCACACTGATGTGCTCAAAGCC
The DNA here is from genome assembly GCA_040514295.1 of Pyrodictiaceae archaeon. Taxonomy (GTDB): domain Archaea; phylum Thermoproteota; class Thermoprotei_A; order Sulfolobales; family Pyrodictiaceae; genus JBEVCE01. The sequence continues at coordinate 20,467 of JBEVCE010000090.1, forward strand.
ATGCTATCTAAAGACTTCTGCGCCTAGACCTTAAAGCCTCATATAGCTCTAGAGCTATAAGCCATGGCGCTAACGGCCCTCTATGTACTATTGCGGTTAGGACTTCTATTGCATCAGCACCTGCCTCAAGCAGTTCTAGAGCTTTTTCGCCAGTATCGATCCCGCCTACAGCTATTATCGTGAATTTTGTCGGCGAGTACTCTCTTATGATTCTCACCATCCGAAGGGTTATGGGGTAGAGAGGAGCACCCCCCAGCCCGGCCTCGATTTTCCCAGATAGCTTTATCTTTCTCGTATTGCCGGCCACTATCCCATGGAATCCACAGCTCCTTGCCAAATCTACATACTGGATAAGCTTATCCTTGTTTGCCGTGGACGGGATCTTCAGCAGTACGGGCTTCTCCGAATAAGGCACATACTTGCAGATTTTCGCAGCCTCATCTGGGTCTTCGAAACTAGCATGTTCACGTACATTGGGGCAGCTGATGTTTACTTCTATCCAGGCAGCCTTCTCCTTAACTTTCTTGAAGACCTCGCCATAGCCTTCAGGGCTTAGTGCAGCTATGTTGATGGCTATGGGCATCTCCTTTAGGCCTTTCAGTCTTCGCATCAACGACAAAACTTTATCAGCGCCCTTACTTGGGAGCCCTAGTCTGTTGATGCTCCCTCCTCCAGATAGCCTTAATAGTATCTTGGGTTCTACTCCCGGCCATGGCTTAGGCAAGACGCTGCCAATGACATGGAAGCCGGCACCCATAGTCCATGCAGCCCATGCTAGGCTAGAGTCCTTATCAAATCCAGCGGCAATACCTATTGGATGCTGGACTCTAACCCCTAATAGTGTTCTTGAGAGACCTGGTGGTGTCTTGGGACGTTTACTTACTTTTAGGAGAGGATCAATAAGAGCTGGAGGTATCGAATGTACAAGCTTCCATGCGGCTAATGACGGCATTCTTCTCAGTATAGTCCATGCTGGCTCGACTATGTTCACAAACAGTGAACCCTCAAGAAGGCTTCGCTACAAAGTTATACCATTTTAAGCCTTCCGTCTTTAGTTTAGCCTCTTTGCATTCTTTACCGAAGACTCTATGGCGCATTTTACAGCCTCGATAATCTCATTTAGGCTCATGTAGTGTTCAAGGCCTAGCCTCATAGCTAGATCGGTATCCGGCGGTATATGTAAGAAGCCACCGACCTTATTATTCCTCTTAGCCCAGTTCATGATGATGTAGCCTAATGTATTGCAAAGGTATGTTCCTATAGTAGCGCCTACCCTAATCCTCAAGCGTCTTTTTACCGTACACTCTTCGTATATCTCCTTGAGTGGCATCGTGGTTGCCTCTACTAGGGGTCCTTTTTCAATTATTGCTTCAAAATCGGCTTTGTACCCGTCCTCATCCTTTATGCGGAAACTCGCTATATTGACTGAAGCTGCTTCAACTACGACGGTATCGAGGGAGGGGTTTAGGCCTACGCCGACTACTATACTAGGGTCTATTCTCCTCAAGATATTGGGAACAATATGCTTAACTCTGTTAAAGCT
>JBEVCE010000091.1:0-21979 GCA_040514295.1 Pyrodictiaceae archaeon
CTCTCCACGAGAGCGGCTTGGGCCTGCCAGTGCCCCGTGTAGGGTCTTCCTCAGGGGCCTATACTGGGTTTCCCCAGGGGAGACCCATCTTGATGTAGTCTTGGTTTAGCTATTTATGGGTTTGGGCTAGCGTTAACTAGTGTTATTCGTAGTTAGCTCTTTCCCTTATGATTTTCCCAAGTATGTTATAGTATTGTTGGGGGTCTAACTCGATTGCTAGGGCATTATCGACATCTACTATGAGTATGGTATGTAGTCTTGCCTCTCTAATCTCCTTTAGGGATATAGGAGGATTCTTATAGTACTTGTCTAGCAGCTTTTTTAGCCTTATGATCTCTTCCTTGCTCCTAGCTTTGGGCGGTTTAAGCATTAGAGGTGGTATAGGTGCTGCATAGTATGGTGGGACGGCTATTATCATTTTCTCTGCATACATGCTGTACCTAGCTATCTTGCTAGCTATTCTAGCCTTAAGATAGCTTAAGGGGTCGGTAGCGCTCGAGGGTGGTGTGAACCCTGTCTCGACCTCAACTATTACCCTCGAGTCTAATTTCTCTCCATATACATCAGCTACTAGTATGTCGCTTAGCCTATGTTCCACATCTATATTCTCATGGTTCTTAAGCATAAGATAGCCAGCCACAACGATCTCCATTACACTATGGTTTGTCTTTACAACACCCTTCCTATAAAGTTCTGTGAGCTTCTCTACTAGGGGTTGCAGCTCTCTCGCTAACCCTATTTTATCGGCTACTTCTTGTAAGTCCCTTCTAAACCTTGTAGCATCTACTATAGCCAGGCCTGTCACCATGGTGAATTACTATGGTAATACACGGATAACTAGATAGTTTGCTTCATGTTACGTGTGTTCTCGCAAACCTTATTACCTTTATTTGTTCTCGCTAAGCCTTAGTTAGTTTCAATTGTCTTATATTCTTAAGTAGCTTAGCCTAAGTCTTGGCATTTAGGAGGCAGATGCTCTTCTAGAAGCATAGCTAGGCACGCCAAGAGGGGGTTGCTAATTGCAGAGCTTGGGGTTCCTCACCGAGGACTTGTATGCCTCTAGGAGCCTCCTCTTAGCCTCTACTAGCCTTGGATGCGACGCCCTATCGAGTGCTGTGCCGCATGCATCCCTTATCCTCATGCGCTCCACTACGCTACTCGCTACACCGCCTATTAGTCCATCAACGACCAGGGCGTAGCCGTGGGCAGCGTGCTTCGTAGCCTTAGCCCCCTCAAGGGGCTCCAGTAACTCTACATGTATCTTGCCTGGTAGCCGGGAAGCCAAGTCGTCTACAAGCTCCTTGATTGATATAAGCCTGCCCGAGATCACTAGGCGGCCTATGCCCCTTCTTGCATAGATACCGCTCACAGCGTTAGCTATGGACTCCATCATCGACTCGTAGGCCTCTCTACACAACCCTGTACCCCGGCGCGCCTCCTCCACGGCCATAGCTGGGTCGAGGGTGCCGCAAGCCTCCATCACGCCTCCGTGGAAGACGTCGCTCCGGGCCCAGGTGCGCCCCATAGCAACTACCTCGAGGTCGAGGGGCCCAGCAGTCAGCATTCCGGTGCCTAGGCTAGTCCCCCCTAAGCCCCAGGTAATCCTGCCCTCCTCGATAACCATGAGCGCGTTGTACCCATAGCCCATCTCCAGGACCATCATGTTGGCTTCTCTCGGGTTGCCCCGATGGAACTGGTACACGGCTAGTACAGCCACGGCGAGCTTGTCAGCGGTGCCGAGATCCACGCGGTTATACTTAGCCCCAGGTCTCAGCGTAGGTAAATGAACAACGCCTGGGATGAACACCGTAGGTACCTCGGCCCTGCAGAGCTCAGTAACAGTCTCCGCAAGGGCCTTATACACCATTATACCCGGGTCGCCGCGCCTAACACCCTCCTCGATATCCCTGCTACTCGAGAGAAGGAGAACCTCTACCGCGAAGCGCCAGGGATCAACAACGTCCCTCGAATAAGTCACGGGGACCCCGTAGCCAGAAGGCCCAGCTATAGCGTCGACGCGGCCAACCTCACGGATAGTGTCCATGAGCGAGCCCGGGTCAGAAGCGACACGGCTAGTCTCGATACTATATTCCCACACAACCCTACCATCCTCTACTACTACCAGGTCAAAGCTCTTAGTACCTGGATCGATGCCAAGGATACGCACCAAGACGGGGCCCGGGGTAGTAAAAGAGGCTTTAGTCCTTACTTAACAGCCTCACTAACTTCTCGCGGATAATGCTCCTAGGGCAGGGAATGCGCTGGGGCCACTAGCCTAAGAGACCACCTATGCCGGGCTAGGAGCCTTAGCCGGAGGCTGGGGCTGAGAGTCCTCTCTGCTAGTCTAGCGCCATTTTCTCGAAGACTGTTGAGACGGCTGCTACTAGTGCCGTGTTGAGAGCTAGTGATGCTAGCGTATAGGCCTATCTGCGTCACACAGGCTAGTACGTATAACTTGTGTCGACCTTTCAATTATGCTTAGAAGCATGCTGCTTGCATGCTTGAAGTTGTTGATAGGCTTGAATCCTTTTTAGAGAATCCAGCGCATAGGCTCTTAATCAAGTCTCATGGTGGCGAACCTAGGGTTCTTGGGCTACGTATAGCTAGTAACACTAGTTTAGTTGGTTCATGATCTTAGCCTAGGCCTTGCCGAGGCTAAAGCCATCCTTAGCAGCCTTAGTAGTAACTTTTGTCGCGTCGATACTAGCGACTATGGTGATACAACATAGTGTTCTTAGTATTCGGCTAAAAGGAGAGGGATAAGACGTTTTAAATTCTCTTCTCTTATAGCCTATTTCCTAGGACAGGTCTTTACGTAACTAAACTTGTATTCTCGTTTCTTCTGGCATCATGATACCACTATATAACTGGTAGCATCTTCCTTGGAACGGTAGACCCAAGCTTGGTGTGGTAGAGATTACGGCTAGCCTGCTGGGTGCTGGCGAGTTAGCTTTGCTCTTGTTAGCGGTATCCCCCTCTATGACGATGCGTTAATAGGTATGACTGGTGGCGGGCTTGCATAGGATAAGCATAGTGCGGGTCTGCTTATAGGGTCTTCTTCTGGTTTACCGTGGTATCCTTGGCCCTACTCTTCCGGGTGGTGGATGCTGGTGTTAGTTCTCCTACTATGAGCTTACTAGGCTCGTCCATGGCGGCTACAGCCTCTTTTGTATTTGATGCCGCCTCAAGCGCTTACATAGTAGTATATATGGCTATGGCGCTGACGTTCTTGATGATATTATTGCCCCTCCATCTGCTGGCGCTAGGATGTTAGAGTCGGTAGTGATGCTCATAGGCTTTGACTGTACCCATAGGCTGGAGGAGTGTGGGATGAAGATCCTAGCCAGCTCTTGTAGGCTCCCGGTAGATTACAGCCCTGGCTATGTCGCCAGGCTTGTAGCTCTTGGCATCGACTATGAGGTATGCATCGGCCTCTGCATGGCTCACTATATTAGAGCTAAGCTGTTTCTCTGGTGGTAGTATCCTAGCCTGGATTATACCGTCATCTCCGTACTCTAGTCTCGCCCTAAGCAGTCGTGGAAACTGCGTGGAGTACTCTTCAGCAATCCTCACTGGTACTAGCCTTGATGCGGGAGCCCTATTAACCCCAGCCATGTAGCGTAGTAGAGGCTCTACTATCCTTATGAATCCGTGGAGCGCTGAAATAGGGTGCCCGGAGAGCCCTATTATGGGTTTTCCACGGAGAACCATAGCTGATGTTGGCCTGCCTCCTCTCATCCTCAGTCCTCTGAAGACAAGGATAGCACCTTTTTCCTCAAGCTTATTGCATAGCCTATAGAAGTTGTCTACCTCGCTTGGCCCTGTACCTCCGGTGACTAAGACCACGTCTACATGGTCTAGCATTCTCTCTATCTTCCAGGCAAGTGATTCTATTTCGTCAGGCATAAGTTCCTTACCATAGGGTTCTGCCCATGGCGTTATCTCCTTGATGGCCCACTCTATTAAGATCGTTGTCGTATCCGCTACAAGGCCCTTAGATATTTTTTCTAGTGTCTCCTCAGGATCACTAGGCTCGAAGAGCTCTCCTCCAGTTGCAATGATTCCTACTCTTAGTTTACGTCTCACTCTTACCTTGGTTATTCCTATGTTAAGTAGGCCAACGACATCAGGTATGGTGATCACGCTCCCCTTAGGGAGTATTATCTCGCCTTTTCTAACATATGAGCCTGGAGGGTCGACGTTTTTCCATCGTGTAAACTTCTTATCTACTATTATGTATTCTCCCTCCCTCTTTACAGCCTCCTCGGGGATTACGGTGTCAGCCCCCTCAGGGAGATAAGCGCCGGTTGACACATATGCTGCTTCGCCCCGCCCTATGCTGAATCCTGGCGATACTTTGCCTATAGCAGCCTCACCTATTACCCTAAACTTGCCTGGCGTACTCTCTGAGGCTACAGCATACCCATCATAAGCTGATCTGGGTCTTGGAGGGAAGTCCATCCAGGCTTTCACATCCTCTGCCAGGACGTAGCCTGCAGCTTTCCATGTTGGTGTCTCGAGGGACTCAGTGACTGGTCTTACAAGCTCTTTGAGCCTCTGTAAAGCCTGTTCAGGTGGTATAACTCTTTCTAAGTACCTATGTTTCTCCATAAACTTGCACCTTGTCTGTAATCAATCATGGCTAAGTTACTGTATGTAGTACCCGGCTTTAAAGAATCATGTCTAGTATTCAAAGTATAATGCCGGCCTTCCTGGCATTGCCAGATGCCTGCGTGGACTCTTACTCTCTTCCTCAAACTCTACAATGATTTCCTCGAGGCCTAACTCCCTCCTAAATAGTTCTTTGGCGTCTCTTAGCATCTCGTACTCTAGGTTCCTGTTAAGCCTCCTTTCTAGTAATGTAAGATTCTTCAATAGTCTTTGTATAAAGTTCTGTAGCTCCCTCTTTGGTGCTTCAACATCTCTTAACGCAGCCTGTAATGCCTCGCGCGCCCCCATGCCCTTCATGATGAGTTCCTGCATCTTCTCCATGATCTTATACTTCCATTCTGCAGCAACAGTTATATGAAGTCTCTTGGCCTTGCCCTTGAGCCTTATTATCTCCTCAGCGTCCTCGAGCGCCTCTCTGACTACGTTCTCAGCGTCTTCTAGTGCACGATCTATCTTGGCTTCGTCGTAGCTGGGCCATGGTGCTAGAGACACGTAGGGCTTCTTGCCTATAGACTCCCATGCCTCCTCGGCTATATGTGGTGCAAAAGGCGCTATGAGCCTTATTTGTACCTCTATGAACTCTCTTAGTAGCTTCTTGTTGGGTTTACCTGCTCTACGTATGTACCATTTATACTTGGACATAAGATTGTAATATGCTTCGACAAGCGCGCTCCTATACATCTCCTCCTCCATGTAATTGGTGACCTTTTTTATGGTCTCGTGTAGTACGCTTTCAAACCATTTGTCTATGAGCCTCCATTCATCGACTCCCTCGGTGTTGTTATAGTTCTCTTTAACAAACTCGAGCCACGATAGTAGCTCTGTTACAGCGGCGTCAGCCTGACTCGGCTCAAAATTCGCGTCGTCGAGGCTAGCGTCAGCTCCACCTAGTACCTCAGCCCATCTAGTGGCGTCGGCGCCCCACCAGTCAAGAGCCTGCCTTAATAGTATGAAGTTACCTCTGCTCTTGCTCATCCTTTCGCCGCCTATCAGTACCCAACCGTTGACCCCTATGGCTCTAGGCCATTTATCCTCGGGGAAGAGGGCTACATGGTGAAATATGAAGAATGTTAGATGGTTTGGTATCAGGTCCTTGCCGCTTATCCTCACATCTACTGGATACCAGTAGTCGAATTCCCTCCTCATCTCCTCGAGCAGGCTCCTGTCTATTCCTGTCTTCATAGAGATCTTATCTGGGTCTCCACGACCATAGAATATGTAGTCGAAGACTTCCGGCGTTAGCTGCTCTGGCCTTATACCGTACTTCTCAGGGTGCTGGAGATACTTGGCTATAGTGTAGTAAGCCATGTATATTGTTGAATCACTTAGGCTCTCTATAACCCAGTCGGGATCCCAGGGAAGGGGGGTGCCTAGTTCCTTCTGGTGTGTAAAAGCCCAGTCCTTTAGGTTTTCTATAACCTCCTCGAAGTAACTCCTCGCCTCTTCAGGATAAAGTCTCATCTTGGCGAGAGCCTTCCTCGCCAGCTTCTTCCATTCAGGCTTACTATACAGGATGAACCACTGGTTCTTCACAATCTTTACATGCGTCTGTGCTCCACACCGGCAATATACTTCACGTGGAAGTGTATATATTTTAACTGCATACCCCTCCTCTACAAGCCACTTAGCTATCTCCTCCTTCGCCTCCTTTACCGGCTTGCCCTTCCATTTACCAGTATTCTCAGCCATCACTCCCCGATAAAATTCCCTGGAGTATACTTCTCTCGTGGCTTTCTCGAGCTTGTCCGTCTCCCTCTGGGAACTAATACCTAGTTCCCTTGTAACTTTCTCGACCAGGAGCTCCTTGACACCAGGTACGTCTATTATCTTGACTGGTTTTAGCTTATCGAGTATCACTCTATCTAATCCATACTTCTCTAGGATCCACGGCTTCTTCTTGAGCTCTAGTAGCGCGATATAGTCGTAGGGTGCATGCGCGGGTACGCTCATCACCACCCCGGTACCTATGTTAGTCTTCACGAAGCTTGCAGGTAGTACTGGTATCCTCTCGCCCGTAACCGGGTTCTCTACCATCATTCCGATAAGCTCTGCCCCCCTAACCCTACCAGCTACTTCAACTACATGGTCTTGGTCAGCAAGCTCACCTACCATGTAGTCTGTAAGTACCCACTTCTCGCCATCAACCATGGCTATTACGTATTCGTAGTCAGGATTAACCCATATGTTGGTGACCCCGTAGATTGTCTCCGGCCTAAGGGTTAATGCAGGCAGTATTAGCCCCTTCTCGCTCCTAAACTTGATTATATAGGCCTCTATGGGTCCTATGCCCTCATAGCCGCTTAACCTATCATGGTCTCCTACAACCTTTTTCTCCTTAGGGCACCATACCACCGGATGCGAGCCCTTGCCTACTAACCCTTTTTCTCTAAGCTTGTAGTACTGCCATTCAACAAACTTGCTATAGTAGGGGTTTAGACTTGTTGTGAAGAATTCCCGGCGCCAGTCTATACTCATACCATACCTTTCTAGGTCTTTACGCCACTGCTTGGTAAAGTACTTCACCCAGTGAGCCGGCTCTCTGAAGAATGGAATCTCGTCCTCTCTCACACCCATGGACTTCAACATCCTTATTATGGTTTCGTCGCCCTCCCTAACTCTGAGGGCAGCTGATACTATAGGCCCTCCTGTTGCATGCCAGCCTTGTGGGAAAAGGACGTTGTAGCCTCTCATCCTCTTATACCGTGCTGTTATGTCGACTCTTAGTATTGTGAAGGCACTGCCTAGGTGAGGTAGCCCGTTCACGTAGGGGTAGGGGAAGGTCACGAAGAACTTAGGTCTTGTGGGGTCGGGGTCGGCCTCGAATATCTTGTCTCTCATCCATCTCTCCTGCCACTTAGCTTCAATAGCCTTGAGCTTCTCTACAAGCTCTCTCTTGGCTCTAGGTGCTATGCTTATAGTCCTGCTGGCTTCTTCAACAATAGTACAACACCCTTTAAACTGGATACGGGTTTTTGATACGTTTAGGAAATATTGTGTTCTTCTTCCTCCTCCAGGGATACGTAGCCTATGCCTCAAAAGACTTGAGTAGGGGGATAATAAAAACTGCTCCCTCGGATAGGAGCCTTAGATCTCGATCTTTGATCCTACGCCAGCGAGTACGTAGGCTCTCCCAAGCTTCTCGCTGAGGGGATATTGTGGAAGAGGCCCGCTGCAATGCAATGCAGCCACTATCTTAGGCTTCTTCGATACTAGGAATTCGGTTATCTCCTTTAGTCTCTCGATACTAGCTCCTAGTAGATGGAGCCCCCCTACTATCCCGTAGAGAGTGTTTTGCCCCGTTAACTTAAGGCCATAGCTGATAATATTCTCTACGCCTGCATGGCCACAGCCTGTTACTACAAATAGCCCCTTCTCTGTTTTCACGTATAGAGCATTATCGTCTAATATATGGTCCTCACGTAGTTCTCCATTCTCTAGCCTTAACATTCCATTAGTATGCTCTGGCCCCCACCTGCGCGGTATCTCCCCCGAAGTCATAATGTTATCAGTTATCTTGATACCCTTCTTCACCAGTAATAGTCTCGCTCCAAGCCCTTCCAGAGCCTCTCTCGTGAAGGGGACACCAATATACCTTAGTACGCCTCCTAGACTACTATATGCTGGGACAAAGAGATCGGGGTGGGCTATAACATCTATAGGTCTCCCTCTTCTGGCCTTGAGCAGCTCTACAAGTCCACCTGTATGATCATAGTGTCTATGGCTTAGCACTATGTAGTCGATATCCTGCGGGCTTACACCTAACAGCTCTAGGTTATGTAGTAGTGTATGTCCCGTGGCCCCAGTGTCAAAGAGTATTATCTTATTAAGCTCCAAGTCTTCGAGGAGTAGTGCAAACCCATACTCTGCTAGTAATCGTGTAGGATGAGGAGCAGAGTTGTCCACGACTATAGTCAGCTTATAGCGTGGCATACCTCTAGGCCTCCAGAGACTTAAGCATCAAGATAGGACTTGATAAGGTCTTAGGCCACCCTCTATCACTTTTTACCCCTTTTTAAGAAGGCCCTACGAACCAGGGTTTGGCAGGGCTTGGGGCAACAGCTTGCATTATGGACTAGAATAGGGTTTATAGTCTCTGGTTTGTTTCTAGCAGCTCTTGTTCTTACTTCCTCGCTTTACATGCCTAGCGTTATCACTGAGAGCTATAAGAGCCTCTATACGTTGAGCTCTATAGCCGCACTAATATTGTCTAGCTACCTCATAGGAGAGGCTCTTTACATCGCCCCAGCTGTGCTTGAAATACTACTAGGCTTCTTGGGCTCGCTTGCCGGTATAGAACCTGTGGAGGTTGTCGATGTTCTCGCCCTAGTGGGTAGCGTTGTGCTGATGTTTTCAGCTGGCTCTGAGATTGATATCTCCCTTCTCCGTCGTTATCTAGTGAGAAGCCTTATTGTGGGTCTCATAAGCTTTCTCGTCCCGATGACCACTACCTCAATAGTCCTCCTAGCCCTTGGCTATAGGTTTATTGAGGCGATTTTAACAGGTATAGGCGTCTCGACTACTAGTGTCGCTGTCGTCTATGCCATCGTCAAGCGTAGTAGCATGCTTAATGAGAAGGGGCAACTCGTATTAGCGTCAGCCATGGTAGTGGATCTACTCAGTATTATAGCGCTGGTATCTGTTGTTCTTGAGGCTTCTAGCCTGGTAGCCTTATACGCAGCCTCCATGCTTATCATCCCACCAGTCTTCGCTAAGCTCTTCAACTATATTCCAGAGAGCATGCATGAAGCCGAGATAAGGCTGATAATGGCCCTCCTCCTAGCGATAACGCTCTTCTCGGAAGCAGTAGGTATACATGCCGTTCTCTTCGCCTTCATCCTGGGTATGGCCTTCTCAGGTATAATCAAGGAGCGTAGAGGCTTATCTGAGAAGGTGAGTGGCCTTGTATTTGGCTTCCTATCCCCAATATTCTTTGTTACTGCAGGGCTCCGAGTAAAGGTTTCAGGAATTACCGAGGCATTGTTATTGTCATTAATAGTGCTACTTGCATCATATCCTGCCAAGATAGTTGCAACACATTATTCTCTTAGGAAGCTCCTGGGAATGAGCGATAAGAGGCAATCCATAGTATTTGGGGCCAGGCTGACTGTGTCCACTATAATAGCCTATATGGGGTATGTGAGGGGATTACTTCCTGGAGAGCTTGCAGCATCCATAATGCTCTCGGCTATAGTGGCTACGCTGATCTCTGGCATACTAGCTGGCTGGAAGACCGTAGAGGAGAGTGTTGAGGCTGAAGAAGAAGCTATCCTGCCAATGGAATAGGCAAGATCCTCCTCCATTTTTGTGTTTAACGTATATAATTGCCTTTTAGGACGTACTATAACTATGCCTGGATAGTGGCAGGGTAGGCCACTCCATGACTCTATTACTATGTATGGGATGAGCGCCTTGGATAACATTGACGACGCCTTACATTCACTGAGGAATGGTATGCCCATACTCATATACGATTCGTCCTCAAGGGAGAATGAGGTAGACTACGTAGTCCACGCCTCCGTGGTGGACGCTGACGTAGTCTACGAGATGAGGATACTAGCTGGAGGCCTCATATGTTACGCGTTACCGATAGGTGTAGCTCGAGAGCTAGGCCTCAAATACGCCTACGAGTACATGTCACATGACCCCTTACTTGCCAGGTTAGTAGGGAAGACGCCATCGTATGGCGATAAGCCTGCTTTCTCTGTTTGGGTTAACCATGTAAATGTGCGTACTGGTATCCAGGATGAGGATAGGGCCTTGACAATAAGGGAGCTGGATAGGGTTAACGAGATGGTATTCCAGGGTAGAATAAACGATGCTAGAGAATATTTTGCCGACAACTTCCTAGCACCAGGCCACGTGCCAATACTCATTGGTAGGAGGCTTAGCGAGAGAAGAGGCCATACCGAGCTCAGCTTACATATGGCCGCAATGGCCGGGCTTAGGCCCTCCATGGTTGTGGTCGAGATGCTCTCAAAAGGACGTGCTCTTAGCCTCGAAGAGGCTAAGAGGATTAGCAGGGAATACGGGTATCCCCTTGTCACATTAAAGGATGTTGTCGGAGAGGCCGAGAAGTATGGTGAAGATCTGTATTGTAGATACAAGCTTTGCTAGAGTTGATATGGCGAGCCACGCGATCGATGTCTTGAGGAGCCTTATGCCCGATACAGTGATCTATAAGAGGACCGTGCCAGGGATCAAGGACATAGCTGTAGAGATAAAGAAGCTCATGAAAGAGAATGATTGTGACGCAGGCATGGTGTTTGGTTGGGTGGGACCTAGTCTAACAGATAAGATAAGCTATGCTGTTTATAGCCTAGCTATCCAGCTTGTTCAGCTAGAGCTAGAACGACACGTAATAGATGTAACGGTTCATGAGGATGAGGCAGGGGGTGACGAGAGGAGGCTCTACGAGATAGCTATAGATAGGGCTCGAAAGCACGCAGAAAACCTATACTATCTCCTCAGAAGACCCGATATACTAGAAGCTTGGGCGGGTAAGGGTAAGAGGCAGGGTTATCCCGATGTAGGTCCTATAGAGGTGTGATGTGGTTTTGTCTTCGGCATCGAATATTAGGCTGGGGATAGTTGTCGCAGAGTTCAACTATGATGTCACGTACCTTATGCTGGAGAGGGCTATTAGCCATGCTAAGTTCCTGGGCGCAGAAATAGCTTACATAGTTAAAGCACCAGGAGCCTACGATATCCCATTCCTTGTTGATCAGCTTCTGAGAAAGGAGGATGTAGATGCAGTGGTAGCCCTAGGCGCCATAATAACCGGTGCAACGAAACACGACGAGCTTATAGCCCACCAGGTAGCTAGGAAGCTAATGGACCTTTCTATTCAGTATGGCAAGCCAGTAGCCCTAGGAGTATCAGGGCCTGGGATGAATAGAATACAAGCACTAGAGAGGGTAGACGACTACGCTAGAAGGGCTGTCGAGGCAGCCATAAAGCTAGCTAGGAGGAGGAGGGAGCTAGAGAAGGCAGTATACACTGGCAAGACCCTGGTCATAGAGTAGCAGGAGATCTTTATGCAGGATTCTCCCCATGCGGCTATGGAGCTAGGCGATAGAGAGTTCTTCAGGGTTTACGCGCTAATAGAGTATACTAGTGATGAGGGCTTTAAGGTAAAGCTTAACCAGTGCATCGAGTATAGTCCAGAAGGATTAGCGTATAGTGGCGGTTGTCCAGCAGGGGCGAACTATATCGATTATTCCTCATGGCTAATGATACCAGCTCTATGTAATGCCCATATACATTTACCTGACTACTTTGTAGCCGAGCATGGCGAGGAGATGAGCCTAAGCGAGTTAGTAGAGCCTCCTCATGGCTTGAAATACAAGCTCCTCGAGTCCGTACCGGAACATAAGGTTGAGGAGGCTATGGGCCATGCCATTAAGGAGTTGTGGAGGCTCGGAGTTCAATGTACTGCAGCCTACTTTGAGCTTAGCGGACTAGGCTATAGAGGAGCACAGAGGACAGCTAATAGCTTAGGACTCGATTTAAGGCCCTTTATACAACCTAAGGCCAAGAACCTAGAGGAGTATATCCAGGTGGTCGAGAAGTATAAGGGGCTAGGCATGGATACGGTCTTTGATCTTAGCCCTGACGAGCTAAGCACACTATCCGCTAAAGCCCTCAAGGCTAAGGGGCATATACAAGTACACGTCTCAGAGACCATAGATGAATACGAGAAGAGGGATTATGTGATAGCGTTAGAGAGGCTTGCCCCGGATAACACTTCTCTAGTACACCTAACACAGCTAGGTTTCTCGGAGCTTAAGACCCTTGCCATGAACGGCTTTAGCATGATATTCTGCCCCAGATCCAACAACTATCACGGGCTTGGCCTACCGCCACTAGTGCCTAGCCTCAAGCTATGGCTCGCAGGGGATCTAACGCTACTAGCCCTTGGCACTGATAACGCGGGGTGGATTCCGCTTGACCCGCTGGGCGAGGCACAATACGCCTATATAGCCATGCATAGTAGGATTAGCAATCCCTATAGGCTAGCAGAGCTCCTACTCTACGCCATAACTATTGGATGTCAGCGTGTGGTCAAGTGTAACAAGAGTAGCTATATACTCTTAAGGCTCCCGGAAGCAAAGTGGAGTAGTAATATCATAGCTACAATAGTGAAGAGGGGTGCTAGTAGCGAGAGGATGTATGTTGAAAGAGCAATTTACGGCGGCAATTCTTGACGAGGCTGTACTCATAGCCCTACTAGCTATAGCAGCTATCATTCTTGCATGGGTTGGCGCCCCTAAGGCGCTGGTGATAGGTGTAGTGGTGTTGATAGGGGTCTTTACAGCAATACTTGTCAAGGCTGCTCTAGCCCAGCTTAAGAAGCCCCTCATAGGCCTAGAAGCCCTAGTAGGGAAGAAAGCTAGAGTAGTTGAGGAGCCTCATGTCAAAGGAGACTACTATATAGTCATGCTTGATGGCGAGCTTTGGAGGGCATTGTGTAAAGGAGTTTGTAGGAGAGGTGAAGAAGTACAAGTTGTAGCTAGTGAAGGCCTCGTATTAATCGTTAAACCCCTTGCCGAGGCCAAGGATTAGGGGGTTCTGTCTTGTTAGAAGCACGAGAATTATGTTTTTATACCTAGACCCGTCCTGCCTCAAGCGCATACAGCACAATGTCAGCCTAGCCGAGGCATAGGAGAGAGCCTTGCTCAGCTCAAGAGGAAAGTACGTGAGGACAACTAGCGAGCTTGTATATAGGCTTAGAGATCTACTTGGTGGGCGGAGACCATTAATGCTATGCACGGATGTTGATGGAGTATTGACGGTTTCCAGAGCTAGCTACGAGCTAGATCTCAAGGTAGTTGGCCTTCTAAGAGAATTAAGGGAACATGGCCTCCCCATATGCCTGGCGTCAGCAACAGCTTATCCTACGGTAAGGTGCCTTATACGTTACCTAGGCCTTTCGAGGCTCGCGATAGCCGAAGATGGCTGCATAATAGATGTTTATGGTAAGCGATTACATCTTACATCAAGGAGTGCTAGGGAGGTTGTCAAGGAGGTTGCTAAGCGCTTTAACCTAACCGAGTCCTGGCAGAACCAATACCGTCATCACGATTTTGCACTAGAACTTGTAGAGTCGAGGGTTCTGAGGGAGGAAGCCCAGTTGGTGGCTAGTAGAGTCAAAGAGTACGTTGAGAGAAACTATTCATGGCTTAGAACAGTCTACACGGGTTTTGCTATTCACATACACCCTGTAGAGTGTAGTAAGGAGAACGCGCTAAGGAAACTGGTTAGCATACTAGGCTTTGACCTCTCGCGTGTTATAGCGGTGGGTGATAGCAATGTTGATGCAGGTATCCTAGAGGTAGCAGGTGTCGGCATAGCTGTTGGAGACGCGGATGATGAGGCAAAGCGTGCAGCCGACATAGTAGTAGAACTACCAGCCTCTAAAGCCACCATCGTTGTCCTAGAGTCGCTGATAAAGTATATGCGTGAAGCTAGTTCTAGCCCCACTTCTCCTTGATCTCGATAACCCTCTTCAGCTCCTTAACCCTTATGCCTCTGTCCTCAGCAATCCTTGCCATATCTTCTGTGATGACTCCTCTCGCATCTGTGCTATCTATTACATAGAGTCTCCTTTCTTTTGAGATGTTTGAAGCATAAGCTCCTACCTCTACGTGGTCACTATGATGTGATATCGTGAGTAACAATACTGATGCATCTACCCTCCTCTCTTCTAACTGGCTTACTAGCTCCTTGAAGGTAAGCCCATAAGATAGTTGCCTGGCAATCCATGCTGAGAGAATTGCGGCATTATCATAGCTTGAGGGGTCTAAGCCTACAATTTGTGCATAGTATGTGGGATCGATATCCTCAGCGCCGAGGATCACAGTCAAGTATCTCCTAATACCATGGCGTGAGAAGACTATGTGCTTGTAGGGCTGAAGTCTATAGAGCGGTTCATTACCTCTACCAGTGTAGGCTATGACAGCTATCCTCTTGACATTATCGTCACCCATCGTCTCTAAGAAGTTTCTGACTATCCCGACTCCCATATACGACTCTACAATCCAGCCTCGGTTAGTCAAGGCTATAAGATAATAACCTATACTCTCATGATTCTTTAAGCTATTAGCTAGAAGACCTACTAGTTTTACGCCATAATCCCTGCCAAGTACTAATAACATTTCAAGTACTACCCCAGAGAATGATTGATTAGCTATGAGAAGGTGTTTTGGTGGGCCCGGGGGGATTTGAACCCCCGACCTCCCGGTTATCAGCCGGGCGCTCTACCTGGCTGAGCTACGGGCCCGGTCTAGCCTCCACCCTCTTCTTGTGCATGGGTGAGAGGGATTCTAATCTCTTACCCTTCATCTAGTGCTTGCGGATCTACTTGTAGATCTTTACCTCTACATTCTTCTCCTTAGCTATGGCTTCTGCTATCCTCCTAACCTTGCTAGGTACTTTGAGGATAATGATTTCTCTTACAGGCTCTAGGCTCTTCTCCATGGCCTGGATTAATACCTCTCTGTCGAACTCGCTTAGAACATACTTCGCAAAAATGTGTCCATAGCATATCTCAGATTCCAGCATAATCCTCGTATGCTTGTCGGGATAATGGGTTCCACCAATACCTATTGCGGGCCTACAGCCCGGTAGTCGAGAGGCCCCCACGGTGGCCATTATGGTTTGTGCTGCAGCTTCCTGGGCTCTCTTGTCGCGCCACTGGCCAGGCCCACTTCCTATCTCGACGAACACTAAGGGTCTCCTAAGGGATGTTGGCCCATGGTGTGTTGCTTCAAGGGTAAAGCTGTACTCTCCTAGTAGTCCTCTTTCCTCTGCAGCCCTCCAGTACTCTAGCAGCAACTTCTTAGACAATCTAGGCAGTACATAGGATAGCTCGCGTGGGTTCCCACCATACTCGGCTCGACTTGTAGGATTGCCTGTATGGTGTATGCTTAATGTCGGCTCGCCACTACTACTGCTATGCCTCGATATGAAGATGTACGCGTTAGGCTCTAGAAAGTCATCTAAAAACTCCATGTATATAGAGTCCTCGGGGAAGCCTGCTAGAATACTCTCAAACTCCTCATTATACCAGCACTTCGAGCCCGGTTTCGCTAAGCTACACTCTCTCCATCTTTCCAACGCTAGTAGTTTCTCCGCAATACTCTTGCCTGCTTCATCAGCTAGGCTAAAGACTATGGCGTACCTAGCCTTCACCAGCCTACCCTCCCCATGCGGCTAAGCTGGTTAGGAGGTTTAAAACGACTCTTATGCTCCTAAAGATAGCATTTTAATCCTCCGAGACTAGAATAGGTTAGGCGGTGCAGATACAATGAGGATGACGAGGCTAGCTGGCTTACTAGCCTTATCTCTAGCAACACTATTAGTAGCGCCTCAAGCGGCCTATGCTGAAGGAGGCGACATGCCGTTATTAGGTAATGCTATAGGAGCAGGTCTAGCCATAGGCCTTAGTGCTATTGGCGCAGGATATGCCATAGGTAAGGCGGGTGCAGCATCAAGTAGCGCTACCGCCGAGAAACCCGAATTATTCGGAAGATTACTAATCTACCTAGTGCTAGGTGAGGGATTAGCTATCTACGGCCTACTAATAGCAATCCTAATACTAGTCCTTAATAAACCATAGAGATTTTTTAAGTAAGCTTATCTCTTGGTTCGAGAAATAAACTCTTTCCTCGCTATAACTTCCTTCCCAGCAAAACGTCTAATAAATCGGCGCTCTCCTCTAGCTTGCGGCGAGACTATATCAATCTATCCTTTGCTTTGAACTCTCCAAGGAGGCTTTTATGGCGGGTGAACCCTATGTAGCAGTACCTGCATGAGACCTCTTGCACGTAAGGCTAGGAGATTTAGGGTTGTGACAAGCTCTCTGTACTAAACGTTCTGCTCCGAACATTACATTACTAGCAGGCTCTGCAAGAAGGCTTGTGCAAACACGATTGGATTATAACTGTTTTATTGTATACCTTTCCACAATAATCAATAATAACTTCAATAATAACTATATTCTCCTCGACTGTTTTTAAGGTAATAGGTTGAGGCTTCCTGCTAGCAGGAAGAAAAAGTGTTTTCGAGCTATAGAAAAGACCCTAGAAAGACTATTTCTCAAAAAGATTTATAATTGAGGTGAAAAGTATAGGCATATCCCATGGCGCCATTATAGAAACTCTTATGGCTTCTCTTCCATCTAAGATCAATATTGGCTCCTTCAACTCTTTCCCAAATATGAGGTAAAAAGCTCGTAGACTTTACTCTTAAATCTTAAAACACTTATAAAATCACTAAGACCTAAAAGCTCCTTATATTTTATTAGATAATTTTTCACTAAACAATATTAAATACATCTCTCAAACAAAAGCCTTTACTCTTGAAGGAGGCCATTAAATCTCTTGAAAGATAATGAACTTTCTTACATAACTGGTAGCCTTTAGCAGCCCATACCTTGATAAAAAGTTGATGTCTATAGACGGTTGTTTAAGGGGAAAAGAAGACGGGTATTAAAACTAGCTAAATGTTGTGAATTAGAGTTAGGCATAAATGAATGATAGATTTTCATTCTGAGAAAAAAGTTTTAGAAGATTACGGTAAGAGGCCTAATCTTTCACCCCATCCTAGTGCTGCGAAATAGCCCCAGAATATTGCTCCAAGTATCATTAACACTGGTATTATTGGATGAGGCCTCATTTCTCTCCAGAGTTCTGGTGGAACACTCTTTCTTGCAACACCATAGAGGAAGTATACTGTTAGCGGAGCCGAGATAACCTGGTATACAAGGTTTATGTTGGCAGGAAGCGCTAGCAATAGTATAGGCTTGATCCCGGCTATGTAGATCAAAGATATCCAGAGGATGTCCCATATAACGAATGCTGTTATTATCCAGAAGTATGTTGATCTAATATCGTTCTTGAAGAAGCGTCTTATTCTCTCGCTGGCAATAAACATCGTGTCTGCAAGCTGCCGGGCCACGCCTTCGGTGATGCTCAGCTGTGTACCAAAGAGCAAGACTATAGCAACTATCATGAATATTACGGCGGCAACCCAGCTTCCCCCGAAGACGGTTTCCACTATCTTAGCTTCTATCTGGATTACCTCGACGCCTTTTGCGGGCTTCACTAACCCTAACTCCTTTCCTCCATAAACGAGTGCAACAAAGAAGACTGCTGTAAGATAGTTTAGCAGGAAGAATATTAGCCAAAATACTCCCTGGACGTTTCTCCACCAAGCCTTAATTCTTTGAATATTATCGCTACTAGGTTCAGGGAGATAGCCTGTAAGCTCTATAGCGACTGGACGACCACGTAGATAGCCTGGGATTCTACCTATATATGCCCCCATACCATATCCAGCGTCTCTAACCCAGAAGCTATACCACATATTAGTAGTACCACCAGCTCCTATGAAGGCTATAGCTGCTGCCAGTGTGAAGTAAGGAAGCTGCTTTGTACCGATAACACCAGAAGGCCATGTTGGCACAAACACTCCTCTACCAATATCACCCCAAATGTATGGAACCTTAGCTGTTATTACCGCTAGAGATACTATGAGCATTATCCAGATTATGATCATTTTTGCTGTTAGGATTTTCTCGACCCATTCTCTCACAATACCTGCGAGCAACGCTACTAGCCATACAAAGAAGAATAGGATCGAAGCCCATACTACTGTACCAATACTCGCCGTACCAGGTGCGCGTACTAATGCATATGTCGCGCTACCTGCTGCAGCAGCCCATCCACCAAAACCCCATGCTAGGAATGTGAATATTCCCCATAGTGTAACAGCTGAGATTAAGCCATGTACTCTAGCCATTTGCAGAACCCAGTGCTCACCAGTCCATACAGTCCATCTAGCCATTTCAAGAGTCCAAATAGTCTGGAATATTAGTGATATGAGAGCAGCCCATAGTAGTACTGGGCCTATGACGGAAGACATTATAGGCCAGAAGATGAGCTCGCCGCTCCCAATGCTTAATCCCAGCGCTATAATTGCTGGACCTATAATAAGGCTTTTCAAGGGAAGTGGTGGCGGCGCTTCTGGCTTAAAACCTACAGGGAGCTTTCCCACTTTTATCGATTTTTCGGACAAAACTGTCCACCCACCAACAGTAGCAACTAATAAGAATTCAGGGTAGTATTTATTTATTTTCTTCGTAGTAGAGCAAGCCCGTCTCATGCCATAATATGGTACTAGTGTAGCATGAAGCGTTTTCGACCAACTATAGGAGACCTAGTTGAGCTATGAACAAGCTTAATAAAAGAGGCTAGCTTGGTATAGATTTTCCTTTGATATATTCTTTGATATAGGCATCTGCATTATCTCCAAGAATTTCTCGCAAGCAGTCTTCAAATACTTCATAGTTATAGTAATCTCTGTTTAGCATACAA
Source organism: Pyrodictiaceae archaeon (assembly GCA_040514295.1). GTDB lineage: Archaea > Thermoproteota > Thermoprotei_A > Sulfolobales > Pyrodictiaceae > JBEVCE01. Next base: position 19,047 of record JBEVCE010000091.1, read on the forward strand.
CGTAAAAGATCCTCTAAACCCTCTGTGCCCGCCCTCTTTTTAATTTCCCATAAGACTAGCGGTGCTTTGCAGGAAGCAGCTATACGCTGAGCCAAGCTCTTAGGCACTTTCAAGGAGGCTATGCTTGGTATTTTTAAACCTCCTCCGTAACCTATGCAGTCCTTTAGCGTCTTTAACGCCTCCTTTACAGCTTCTAAGCCAATTATAGAATCTAGCGCTAAGAGAGAAGCTACTTGTGGTAGTGCCTCTAGAAGCCAATAGTCTTCGACTCTAGAAAGTATAGTGTTGTATATCAGATGTGTTGAGACCATGTATATTGTCTCGTGGAAAGCCTTTGGATTATTCTTAGCCAAAGATTTCATGACACTTTTTCTTAATCCTATCAAGTCATCGGAGGCTAGTGGCTCTATATCGTCCCACAAAGCTACAAGTTTTTTATAGTTTGGTGCTATTTTAGTGTTAAGAATATCAGATACCGTGGGAACTATTTTCTCTCTAATTATTAGGAGAGCTTTTTCCGCATAATCTAGGTCTAAGAATGTATGGACTCCATAGGTATAGTCTTTTCTTTCTACTCTTTGGAGCCCACCTATAACTGTAAGACCAGGTAGCCTCAACTCCGGTTTTCCTCTAAAGATGTTCTCTCTCCCACCGCCAGCTTCTTCTCCCGGGACAATGTAGTTTTTCATCCTAGGATCTATAGTGATAACGTACTCAGCTATATGGCCTCTAAGCCCCCACGTCGCCAAATGATCTTCACATATAGGGTGCCAGATTAGCTCGTCTTTCAAAAGAGCTCTACCATAGCGGACGCCGAGCCTGCTTAGTGTAAAGTCTTCCGGTGATCCTTTAACAAATCCTTCTATAGTGTTTGTGGTCTTTCTCAAGTAGACTGCGTTTAGTGTAGCCCATCCAAGATCTCTCTCAACTACGCTTCTTACACGATATTTTCCTCCTATATTTAGAGTAAGGGATAGCTTTCTATTGACAGCAATTATTGGTCTTGGAGGCCTCTTTATAGAGAAATTGTAAGATATCAAGCCTTTCTCGATGTCCCATGATAACTCGCTAATCTCTATAGATCCAATCACTATTCTCTCTACCTTCTCCGTCCTCCCCCCTCCTCCAACTACCTTCTTCCTGCGAAAGAATATCAATTAGCTAAGCCTCCTTTACCTGGCCTGAGGCCATGATAATTAGGTTTAGGCTAATGTACTTATAAGCATCTAGGCTAGTATATGTTCTAAAGCTCCAAAATAGATAGAATTAAAATTTATTGAACACGTGTTTTTAGCTGGTGGTATATCTGTTGGCTAAACAATATAGCAAAATATTTCTTGAGCCTCGTCGTGCTGCACAGAGATCTCTTCTACTAGGCTTAGGTCTTAGTTATAGAGATCTAGAGAAGCCTTTTGTCGCCATAGCTAATTCGTGGAACCACGTTGTCCCTGGCCATATTAATCTCGACAAGATAGGACATGCTGTTATAGAAGGGGTTCGAGAAGCTGGTGGCACCCCCTTCCATTTTAATACTATTGGGGTGTGTGATGGTATAGCCATGGGCCATGCCGGTATGAGATACTCCTTGCCTAGTCGTGATCTTATAGCAGATTCTGTGGAAATAATGGTTCGTGCTCACGCTTTCGATGCCATAGTAGGCATTGCTAGTTGTGATAAAATAATACCGGGTATGCTTATGGCCATGGCTAGGCTTCGGGATAGGCCAAGCATATTTGTACCAGGGGGATACATGTCCCCTTCATGGCATCCAAGACTCGGAAAATATGCTGTTGGAGAGGTGTTTGAGGCTGTAGGCGCGTACTTCTCCGGCCAGCTTAGTCTTGAAGAGCTTAGGGAAATAGAGCGTAGAGCTATACCTTCCCCAGGAGCTTGCCCAGGCCTATATACGGCTAATACCATGCAAATAGCGGCTGAGGCTCTCGGAATAGCTCTTCCAAGGTCAGCAGCTCTCCATGCTACAAGTACTTTACTACTAGCTAAGGCTAGAGATTCGGGCAAGGCCGTACTCAACCTCCTTGAAAATGGAATAAAGACTAAGGATATCTTGACCTATGAGGCATTCTTAAACGCTATAGCAGTAGACCTTGCTACTGGCGGGTCAACTAATTTCATCTTACATATACTCGCTATAGCTAGGGAGGCAGGAGTAAAACTAGGACTCGAGGATATAGATAGATTGTCACGAAGAGTTCTACAACTTATTGACATGAAGCCCGGCGGCAAATACTACATGGATGACCTTGATAGGGCTGGTGGTGTGCCAGCAATAATGAAAAGGCTCCTAGAAAAGAACCTCATAAACGGGGAGGCACTTACTGTTACAGGTAAAACAGTAAAGGAGAATCTCAGAGACTACAAGATACTGGATCCATCCATAGTAAGACCAGTAGAGTCCCCGGTTAGAAGAAAGGGAGGAGTAGCAATTCTTTGGGGTAACCTAGCACCTGAAGGAGCTGTTCTCAAGACAGCTGCACTCCCAGTCAGGAGATTCGAGGGGCCAGCTAGAGTATTTAATTCTGAAGAAGAAGCTCTAGATGCAGTACAACAAGGGGAAATTGAGAAAGGAGATGTATTAGTAGTTAGATATGAAGGGCCTCGTGGAGGACCTGGAATGAGGGAGCTCCTCCAAGTTACAGCAGCAATAGTAGGTGCAGGCCTTCTTGAGAAAGTAGCACTTGTCGCCGATGGCAGATTTAGTGGTGCAACTAGAGGAATAATGGTTGGACATGTCTCCCCCGAAGCAATTGAAGGAGGACCGATAGCGGCAGTAGAGGATGGAGATATTATAGTTATTGATGCTGATAAGAGGCTTCTTGAAGTAAAACTAAGCCAGGAAGAAATTAAAGAGAGGCTGAGGAGAGTCAAGCACCCCTCAAAAACTGTTACTGGCGTCCTAGCACGCTATGCTAGAA
>JBEVCE010000092.1:0-6082 GCA_040514295.1 Pyrodictiaceae archaeon
ATGATATTCAATATTATTAGCTTAGCCGACAATAGTATCGAGAGAAATACCACTATAGTTGACATAACCATTATTAACTCTATCATTAGATTGATTAAGTTAATTTTATCACTTATACTTGATTCTAGTAAGGCTATAGATTCTTTTAAAGCATTATTTACGGCTGAGAACCTATCCCCGGAGATGGCATATGAGAGCAAGTATTTTCTTAAAAATCTTGACACGATATTATCGCCGAGATTTTCTATGAGTTTATTTACTGAGTGAAAGAAGCTCTTAGTTTTCTCATAGACAATTCTATATGTTAAAGCTAGCTTATAAGATTCTTTAAGAAATGATGAAGGGCCTTTACCTCGTGCAAGACTCATAAAAGCTTCATGAAGCCCGTATATGCTTGCGTGAAAGCTAACTATATACAGCATTAAGAACGGTAGTTCATAAACTATTCTTTCAGTTAATTTAGTGCTTTCCCTCTTTGCCAGGATGGTTCTTAGGCCTGCAATACTTAGCCTAGTCCTCACTATATGGTCTAATAGACTGGTTAAACTAGCCATTGCTTAACAAGCCTCTCTAGGTAGTATCTTTTAAGTACTGCATAGAATTCCTCATAAGAGCTAATATGCATTAAAGAGTCAAGAACCCTAATCTTTTCAGCTAATTTCCTTAAGGTTTCCTCAGGATTGCCATGATCTAATATAGTACTAAGTTTCACTAGCTCCTCTACATCTACGGGCAATAAGATTCTTCTATTCCAATCATAAGAGAATATTGTTTTTAAAGCAACTTTTTTGGAACCTTCATCCTCATTTATCTCGGCTATTTCTAAGACTGTCCTCTGAATTGCACCCGATCTACTACTATTAGACATCACTACTATGACGGATATGGATGACGCTAGCTGGCTAGGCTTTAGATTAAAAGGAGGGGAGGTCAGCCTTGAGATAGCTGCGCTTGAACTATCAGCATGAAATGTTGCTAACACGCCATGCCCGCTCGTGGCTGCATACGGGAGAAGCTGTGCCTCTTCACCCCTTATCTCTCCTATGACTAGGTAATCCGCTCTCCTACGAAGCGAGAACTTTGCAAGCTTGTAAAGGTCTATATCCTCGCCCTCCCCGCTAAGATAGACCCTTCTGGTCACTAAGCTATCCCATTCAGGATGGTAGGTAAGGTTCACTTCAGGCGTATCCTCTATGGTAATTATTCGTTTGTAGGGGGGTATAAGGAGAAGAAGGGCTTGAAGCAGAGTGGTTTTCCCGGACGCAGCAGGTCCTACAATCAAGACCCCTTTCTTATCCTCAATAACTTGCCAGAGATAGGCTGCCGCGAGCTTACTAATAACGCCTTTATCGATAAGCTCCACTATAGTTAAAGGTCTTATAAAATGCTTCCTAATTACGAATGACGAGCCAAAGCGTGATATTTCTCTAAGGTAAGTTATAGCAACTCTATGTCCCTCTGGTAGGAGGCCCTCAGTATAAGGATGTGCTATATTAACTGTCTTGCCAGCTTTTCTAGCCAAAACAGAGGCCATGTCATCAAGCTCGGACTCGCTTAATACTATGTTTGTTTTAATCCAGCCTATAGGTAGTTCTCTATGGATAATAGATATAGGCGAGCCTGGTCTTGTACAAGCAATTTCCTCAACATAGGGATCGCGAAGAAGTATATAAAGCTCGCGATAACCGCTAAGAGTTTTGTTTATAAAATACTCTATTACGCCAAGCTTATCACCGACAAGTTTATTCACATCGATTTCACCCATAATCTCTTCAATAGTTGATAAACTAACTGGGTATTCGTAGCCCTTAGATATTAACACATCTATAATGGTATCAATGACGTGCCTTAGCTGGTCATCAATACTCGGTTCACTGACACAATAGAATGGCTCTCCATGCTCAGATAAGCCTAAGACTACCACAGCACGCTCAACACTATATTTCTTTAAAGGTTTGCGAATATTACAACTTTTGGTTTTGGTAGAAAAAATTGATGGCAAGACCTATGCACCTTAAGACGACTAATATTATCAACTGCTAAGAGCTATTGTTAACTGCTCGTATCTACACGTCACTTGCTTCTCTCAGTGTATTATTGGTTTAACAGGCTCAGTTCTCTTCATCCCACTATTACCCTCCTTGTAGAGGACTGATACAAGCATATTATTAATATCACTGCATAAGTTGTTATTAGCAACATATATTATAGATGTACCATTTATTTGAAGCCCGGCATCACCAACCATAACCGACTTAATATTAGAGCCGCAGATTATCTCGAGACCCTCTATATTTATATCATTGGACTTAGAGAAAACGTCAACATTTACGAATAATATCCTATTATCATATACATCAGCCTGACTTATCGTAACTATGGACTTAGCCGATATAGATGATAGCGTTGATACAAAGTATTGATAGGCCATCATTCCTCCAACTACCGCTGCTACTATCAATACTATGGTCGATACTATAGGCGATAAACCTCTCATATTTCACACCAGTTTAGTCTTTAATTGCGGAGAGGAGCTGTTATGCTTTTAAATAAAGAAAAGTATATAAATAATAATCAAAGTGAGGGGTCCCACTCTAAATCACTAGGATTTCATAATTAGTTGAACAGCTTACATCATATAAAGCTCTTAGAGCCTTATACCATAATTTAAAGGGGGAAGGAAGACAGTGAGCATCGATGATTACTTTGTGGAAGAGACTTACAAGAGTATGACTCCATCTCAATTCTTCTACGAGTATAGGGAGATAGCTGGTTTTAGTAATCCTGCAAGAGCACTATATCAAACAGTCAGAGAGCTTGTCGAGAACGCGCTTGACGCGACCGACGTATATGGGATAAAACCTATAATAAAAATTGAAGTCAAACAAGATGATGATAATCCGCTACACTATAGGATTAGTGTTGAGGATAATGGGGTAGGGATTGATCCGCAATATGTTCCATACGCTTTTGGCAAAGTGCTTTTTAGTTCTAAATACAAGCTGAGACAGGCCCGCGGGAGATTCGGGCTAGGTGCAAAAATGGCTATCTTATATGGACAAGTAACTACCGGTAAACCTGTTAAAGTCTATACTGCTCAAATAGGCTCTAGACTCATTTATGGATTTAAACTGAAAATAGACATTGAACGTAATGAGCCTATAATAGTAGAACGTAGTATTTGGAGAAATAGTAGTAATTGGCATGGCGTACATATTTCTGTAACCATACTAGGTGATTGGCCTAGAGCACGATCCAGAGTTTTAGAATACTTAAAGAGGACAGCTATAGTTACGCCTTATGCCGAGATCTTCTTCAAAGGGCCTGACGGAGAAATAGTATACTATAAAAGGGTTATAGAGAAGCTACCTGCCAGGCCTTCTGAGGTAAAGCCCCATCCCCATGGTGTTGATATAGAATTACTCAAACAACTAATTAAGCAAACAGAAGCCAACACTATACTTGGGTTCCTTATACAAGCATTCCAGGGAGTAGGTAAACGTACTGCCGAGAAGTTCCTAGAGTATGCTAAGATAGATCCAGAGTTAGATCCTAAGAGTCTAGGAGACCGAGAATTAGAATATCTTGCGAGAAAATTAAAGGAGTACCCAAAATTTAGGGCGCCTTCAGCAGAATCCCTATCACCACTAGGCAAGGAAGTTATAGAGGCTGGGCTTAAGGCTATACTAAAGCCAGAATTTGTTATAGCAGTCACTAGAAAACCAAGAGCGTACGAAGGGCATCCCTTCATAGTCGAGGTAGGCATAGCCTATGGAGGTAACATACCGTCATCACAGGAGCCTATTCTACTCCGATATGCTAATAGAATACCTCTGCTTTATGACGAAAAGTCTGATGTGGCATGGAAGGTTGTGGATCCAAGAAATTTTGACTGGCGTCAGTATATGGTTGTATTTCCTGCACCCATAGCAGTATTAACACATATTTGTAGCACCAAGATACCGTACAAGGGGGTAGGCAAGGAAAGTGTAGCTGAGGTACCTGAGATAGAACATGAGCTAAGATCAGCGTTAAAAGAAGCTGCGAGAGGACTTAGAAGATACCTTCTAGAAAAGAAGAAGGAGGAGGAAACGAGAAAGAGAATAACCGCGTTCATGAAGTATGCTCCAGAGGTTGCTAAGAGTCTTTCACTAATACTTGGAAGCAATGGTATAGATGAAAATACCATAAAAGAGATGCTCATTAAGGGTATTGTGTCGAGATTTAAACTAAATGAATCGGAGCTTAAGAAGCTCATGGAGGGATTTGAGGTCAGGATAGAAGAGTGATTAAGCATCTAGCTGTGGTGGGAACAATGAGCATTGAGTTTCTTGATAAGGTGGATAAGGAGGCAAGAATAAAGGCTCTAAGAATCTTTAGGGAGAAGTTCAAAACTATATTAGACCAGATAGCTAGAGGAGAAAATCCTACGCTAATATTACCTAAGAGAACTTTATCGAATACTATTTATGATGAGTCTAGACAACTATTGTTGCTCGGACCAGAAAAGCTTAGGAGGAGCTTCTTCGATCTCCATGAGTCAAAGAAGTTTATGCAAACATTGCTAATGGCTAGAATAATCTATGAGGCACTAGCTAGAGACGAATATCCTACGATCCGTGACTTATATTATCGAGGTAAACATACTATAGTATACCGTGACCCGGTGACGAAAAGAGAGCATGAAGAAAACACCTGGGACGAGCAGAGGGAGTCAGATGCTGTTATCAGAGACATTGAGGTATTGACAGGAATGCTTAGAGAAGAGATGCTTATATTGAGCAAAGAGAAAGGTAAAGTTGTAGGAGATTTAAGGATAAGAAGCGGAGGAGATATCATAGACCTCAGCAAGATGGGGCACGGGGCTTACGCCATAGAGCCTACACCGGATCTAATAGAATTTGTTGATGTTAATGCTGAATTTGTCCTAGTAGTAGAGAAGGACGCTGTATTCCAACAGCTACATAGAATAGGATTCTGGAGAAAGTACAAGGCGATACTAATAACTAGTGCAGGTCAGCCAGATAGAGCTACAAGGAGGTTTGTTAGGAGGTTGAACGAAGAACTCGGGCTCCCTGTGTATATATTAACCGATGCCGACCCCTATGGATGGTATATTTACAGCGTATTCAAAATAGGCTCGATAACACTCTCCTACGAGAGCGAGAGACTAGCAACACCTAAAGCAGTCTTCCTCGGTGTGAGCATGACGGACATATTTGGATATAGAGAAAAGAAGCCTTATCTCTCCGAGACCGAGCGTAAGAACTACATCATCAAAGCTAAAGATGCCGACATAAAGAGGGCATATGAGCTCATGAATTATAAATGGTTTCAGACACCCAAGTGGAAAATAGAAATAGACATATTCCTTGAGAAGAAGGCAAAACTAGAAATAGAGGCCATGACTAGTAAAGGCCTAAGATTCTTAGCAGATAAATACATACCGGAGAAAATAGAGACAGGCGATTGGATCTCATAAGCAAAGTATTATATGCAAGCAGCACTATTAATTAGATGAGTTGGTTTAAAATGAGGAGAAGTATTCTCGAAGAATTATTCTCCATAAACGTGGAGGACCTGGCTAAGAGAATTGATCATGCACTTATAACTCCCTGGGCTTCTGAGAAGGAACTTGAAAAAGCAATAGAAGAAACCAAGAGGAATAAGCTAAGATGCTTAATACTCTCACCATCCCTAGCAAGAATAGCTTCATCACTTACAAGCAAACTATGTATAGGAGCAGTAGTAGGATTCCCCTATGGGTATCAAACCATAGAATCTAAGATAAAGGAGCTAGAAGACGTAATAAGCTATGGGGTTAACGAAGTAGACTATATGCTCAACATACAAAACTTCATAATGGGGAGAAAAGATGAGGTAGCCAACGAGTTAAAAGCGTCCATAGAAATATGCAAGGAAGTAAGAGTTAAATGTAAAATCATAATTGAAGCTCCAGCACTAAACAACATAAGCGATGTAATTGAACTAGTAAGGATCGCTAGCTCCTACGAGCCTGAATTCATTAAGACAAGCAGCGGCCTAGGGCCTCGCCCAACAAGCTTTGAGGATATCATAATAA